>CBDDFW010000001.1:0-73322 GCA_965227305.1 Limisphaerales bacterium
TAATAATCTCAAGGGTAGAGTGGTTCTACAAGGGCTCTGTAGGGGCTTTTGAGTGGCGTAGGGTTTACGGTTTTAGGGGCTGAAGAGTTTCGGAACCGGAACTTTTGGTGGCGTCGGCTTTCACGCACCTTAAGCCCTTGTACCTTGGGGCCTCTGGCGGGTGTCAGCGGACTTCGTGCTGTGGGGATGCTGGGAGCAGTGCGTGAACTCGAAACTCGACGTCCTAGACCGTAAAACCCTAGGCCCCTTAAGATTAATCTGTGACAAACCTCGCAGGATTCCGGAATTGAAGCTTCGCAGTTTAGAGGTGTCTGGTTGGGGCTTGGAGTTTTGGGTTCGGGGGCAAAAGATATCGAGGGCCTGGGATTAAGAATTCGGATCCGGGAATGCAGAACTTGCCGAGTAATCAGGCCTCTACGTTTGAGCCTCGACCCGAAGCACGGAACCCTTGGCTCGGCAGTACCGTAAACCCGAAGCAGTAAACCCGTAAACCCTAGACCCTAAACCCTAAACCCTAAACCCCAAACAGACCCTAGACCCCTAAACCCTTAAGGTTGAGGTGCCGAGGAAGACGTCCAAGGAGTCCAGCTTGCGAGAGGAGCAACGCCTGGGGAGCAGAGAGAGGAAGCCGCTTTAGCAAGAGGCTTTAGGGCGTTGGGATTAGATTCCAGATCATGCAAACAGACTCTGAGAGCTTAGGACTTAGGATATCTTGAACAAGCCTTCAGTGGGACTTTGAGGTTGTGGGGTGAGGCGACTTCGAAAGGGATTGACCTGAGGCGTTCACATGCCCTTGATAGGAGCAAGCAGTGGCATAGCCCAGACCCCACATTCGATAACCTTCCTATGCTTATTTTTCACCTAGCTCAACCCACCCGCTAAGGAAACCGCTCCCCAACAATTTGCACAATAACTCATAACGGCCATAACACAATCCCGAAACATTCGAAACCGAAAGCACACCAACAATCCTTAACCTAGTCCAACCCCTCATGACTTATGTGCTCTAAGGTACACCCTCCTAAAGACAATCGGAACGAAAGGGGGAATCGAAATGGCCCCATCTTCCACACACTGATTCCCAATAGAGATTCAATCTCAACCGGGCAGCGACGAGGTATGGTTGAGGCCGCCTCGCTTGATGTTGACCTTTGGCTTTGTGGAAAGCAAGGCTTCGGGCGTGAGGGCCTTCGGGTATGCGGATAGGCCTTGGGGTTTGGGGGCTCAGGTGAGGCACTCTGGTGTTGACTTCTGTTTGGTCGATTATGCCAAGGTTACCTGGTACTTACATGGTCGTCAATGCAAGGACTTCAATCGTTCCGAGTGTCTGTGTGCGTGTGTATGTGTTGTCTGTGTGTGTGTGTGTGAGTGTGTGTGTGTGTGTGAGTGAGTGTGAGTGTGAGTGTGAGTGTGAGTGTGAGTGTGAGTGTGAGTGTGAGTGTGAGTGTGAGTGTGAGTGTGAGTGTGAGTGTGAGTGTGAGTGTGAGTGTGAGTGTGAGTGTGAGTGTGAGTGTGAGTGTGAGTGTGAGTGTGAGTGTGAGTGTGAGTGTGAGTGTGAGTGTGAGTGTGTGTGTGTGTGTGTGTGTGGGTGCGTGCGTGCGTGCGTGCGTGCGTGCGTGCGTGCGTGCGTGCGTGCGTGCGTGCGTGCGTGCGTGCGTGCGTGCGTGCGTGCGTGCGTGCGTGCGTGCGTGCGTGCGTGCGTGCGTGCGTGCGTGCGTGCGTGCGTGCGTGCGTGCGTGCGTGCGTGCGTGCGTGCGTGCGTGCGTGCGTGCGTGCGTGCGTGCGTGCGTGCGTGCGTGCGTGCGTGCGTGCGTGCGTGCGTGCGTGCGTGCGTGCGTGCGTGCGTGCGCGTGCGCGCGTGTGCGTGCGTGTGCGCAAGGGCATGGTGACACTATCTAATGTCTCCTCTGTGTTGTCTGCCAGATGTTGTACTCGGTTGTTGTGCCACAGGTTCTTCTATGCCTCGAACCTGAATTCCGATACCCCTCAACCCTAAAGCCTCAAAATGATCAGACTCTAAGCCCAGAAACCTGACAACCCTAGATGCTTAAAGCCTCACGCTGCAAAGCTTCGGACTCAGGGCTACCTTTGCTGAGAGTTTCTCCTGGCCCTCTCTTGTGGGCCCCTGAAAGCAGCTCTTGGAGGGCAGAGACGACGGGAGCTTCGGTTCAAGATCTCGGGAAGGGGGTGCTTTAAGACTTCTCAAGGTGCGCGGTTTAGGCGATGGGGTCGTAGGGTTTTTTTGCTTTGGAGTTTGGGGTTGAGCCTTGGGATTTGGGGGGGTGCAGAGTTTTGCGAACCCTAAACCCTCAACCCTACTATAGGGCCCCGCAACCCTCACAGTCGTAGGGCCCCCAGAGCCGAAGCTTCCTTCGAGTTTTGCCGGCTTTGGCCAAGCTCTGATATCCAAGAGCTACCCACAAAACCCAATACCTCTTAATTAAGGAATATGCCTTAAATTAGAGGGCCCTTACAATTATGGTTTAAGGTATATTCCTTAATTAAGGGGTTTTGGGCTCCCTGAGAAAACCATCAGCCCTCGACCTCGCTTTACCCACAAAACTTGATGGAAGTCAGAAGCGGATCTTCGGATCACAGAATCGAGGCTTTGGGCTTTGAAGCCTGTGCCATGGCGGTGACACAACCTTCCCAGATACTGCGAAGTGGCCTCCTTGGAATAGTTAGAACTTTCCTGAAGCTATGCCAGATTGCCATAAGGGACCCTGAGCTAGGTATTATAAACCCCTCTAGGTATGATAAACCCCCTACACCCCGTGCGGCAGCCCCAAACGAAAACACTGGATACAAAAAGAATACTCTTTTGCCCTAAACAACCCTAAAACAAAAAACCCTCCTAAACCCCGAACCCTGCAATCCTCAAGCCCTAAACCCCCAAACCCTAAACCAAGAAGCCCTGTAAAGTCTCTACCTCAGCCAAGAAGCCCGCGCCACGGGTGTGCCATCCGTGCGCAGCACGCGCAGGTGCCCGAACCACTGCAGTCCCAGCTCAGGTCCTCTTTTATGTCTAGGGTTCAGGTTTTAAGGTCAGTGTTTAGAGTTTAGGGTTTAGGGCTTAGGGCTTAGGGCTTCGGGGATCAGGGTGTAGTGTTCAGTTCAGAGCTACTTATGGTTTAGGTCTCAAACTTTGCTTTGTGTAAGTTCAAACGTCATGGTGATGAACAGAGGAGCCGCAGCAGCCCCAGCAAGAGATGCAGAGCACGACAGTTCCCAGTACCCCAGACTCTCAACTACAAAAAGGCCCTAAACCCTACACCCTAAACCCTAAACCCTACACCCTAAACCCTAAACCCTACACCCTAAACCCTAAACTCCCCGAGGAAACCTGTAGAAGCGCGATGCAGCCCGAAGCTTGCGGCGCTAGGCCCTTTTCTTCCGTGGCTGCTGGGGCTGGAGCTCGCGCTTCCGATCGCCAAACTATGACGTCTAAGGTGCTGCAATAGAGTATAGGCTTCTCAGAGTTTTTGAAAGTGATTCCACCAGCGAAGGCTTCAGCCCCGAGCACGCAAGTAGTGACCACAAGACGGTTTAGGGGCTTAGGTTTAGGGTCTAAGGTTTAGGGGGGGAATCACTCATACATCACTACACCTGGCTTCGGCACCGATTCCGTCTTTAACTTTTGGAGCTTCTCGACCGATTGGGCCGGGGCTCTGAGGATCATGCTGAAAAACTACTGCACATTATAGTGTAATGTCGGCACGCAGTAGAAAAAATGAGAACCCTAAACCCTGAACCTTGGCTATGATTCAGACCTCTATCATATCGCGAAGCTCCCACCCGAAGCCCAGAGCATCCCAGAGAATCCCAGACCCTCCTAAAGCCCGGGACAACGGAACCCGAAACCCTAAACCGCAAACCCTGGTGCAGGGGCCTCAATAAGGTTGTGGGGAATCTTGATAAATCAGAATACGATGGGTTACTTCTTCGCACCCGAATAGCAAACCCCAAAAGCCAAAACCCCCAAAACCCTAAGAAACCCAAAGCCCCATGGACCTGACCCTAAACCCCAAATCACCCTAAAGCCCCGAAGTCACGAAGCCCTAAACCCTAAATGCACTCGCAAACCTCATCCTGAGCCCCTGCAGGGAGTGGCCTGGAAAGACCTGGCCATAAATTCGTAGTTCCGGCGTCTGCAACATGAGCATCTCCTCACGACCATAGGGCTTGGAGTTTAGGGTTTCAGGGCTCTGGGTTTCGGGTTTAAGACTTTTTTGGGGTTTTGGGCGGCACTAAACCCGGCACCCCGAAGCCCTCAGATCCTCCAACCCCAAACGCGAAAAAATTGGAGCGTAACACCTTCAGCCTGGCTCCCAAGAAGAGGGGCATTTTTGTAGGGCGCAAACAGAGTTCTTAGCTGATCTGGCTTCTGCAGTCTTGTGCTGCAGGTTCGGGGAGTCGCCTGGTTCGAGCTGGGGGCTCATTACCTTAGGGTTTAGGGTTTAGGGTTTAGGGTTTAGGGTTTGGGGTTTGGGGTTTAGGGTTCAGGGTTTAGGGTTAATTGCTGCATCTCCCCACTGTTCCGATTTTAAGAGGGTCCAGAGCCCGTGGATGTAGGAGACCGGCTCAAGAGCAGCCAGCGAAGAACCGATATCTCATCCTACATTCTACACGGCAACAGTTGGGGTTCCAATATCGTGCAGCCATGAAACGCTGAACCTCCAAAAACTATCCGACACCCAGCGTGCAAACTCCGAGGCCACAAAAAAAAACTGATCTTGTTAAAGGCCGTAACATCCTGAAAACCACCAATCTTGATCGGCACCCTAATCTGAGTACTGTGCCATTGTTCAGCTGTGGAGTACGCACTTATTCTGTCTTGGACCTTTCGTGAATTTAATATCTTGTCCTGAAAGGCCATGACAAGCCACGAACATGCCTGCGCACGACCCTCTGTCAGCCCCCGGCCGTTCCTCATGCAAGGGGAACCAGAACTTGAATTTCTGCCCACCTGGGCTGAAGCGCGCTCCAGAAGGCCGGATTTGAGGCACGTCATGCTCGTGTAGGCACAGCGGCTTGCCGTTTTTTTTTTCGACTCCCAAGTCCCAAGAGATTTCAAAACCTTTTTCAGGGCCTAGGCCCTAAACTTGCTCGGAGATCACGAGAACAGGGTCGAGAATCGACAGAGCAGCCTGATGAAGCTCTTTAAAAGATGCCGTTAAGAGCCTAGGGTCCTTGCACACGATCACCAGGCCCACATCCCACTGAAACCCCAAGCCTGAAGGAGTGCCTGACATTCCGTGACGCAGGACCAACAACACAACGAAGGCTTAACTAAGGAAAGCCACCCTGGAGCCATAAACCCGAAACCCTGCACAGAACCCCGTAAGAGGCTGCCCAGGCACCGAAGAAAGTGATTGGATCACCTGAGTTGTTCATCCGACCAGCTTGGAATCTGGGGGTTTAGGGCCCTAAACCCTAAACCCTAAACCCTAAACCCCTAAACCCTTTTTCTGCTCAAAGCTGATAGCACTGATGCAGCCGAAGCCCTAGTCCCTCAACTCCGAAAAGCCCCAAAGCCCTAAGACCCTGTGACGCCTAGAACCCTTTCGGAAACCCCAAATACCCCAAAACTAACCCTAAACCCTCAACCCTAAACCCTAAACCCCAAAACTAACCCGTATCTCAGGAGCTTCCAGTGTAAGATATCGCAGGGCCGGCGTTGATGATCCGGGTGCCTGCAGCGGAGCTCAAAGGGTTCTGTGGTTGAGGGTTAGGGTTTCACGGCTTAGAGTTCTACGGTTTAGGCTTCTACGGTTTAGAGTTCTTCGGTTCAGGGTTAGGGTTGTAGGGTTCAGGGGCTTAGGGTTTTAGGGCTTAGGGTTTTGTAATTTAGGGTTCTACGGTTTAGGTTTTGTAGGGCTTACTGCCCACCTTCCGACGCACCAACTACGCCCCCCCCCCCCAAAGAGAGTTCCAAGTCTGAAGGCCCCAACACCTCAAAGCCTGCAAGCTTCAGCCGCAAAGCATCCCTAAACCCTAAACCCTACACCATCAAAGCCTTCCCCCCCGCCATGGGATGAGCTCTGGGACTTCCACAGATGCTTTCAGGGTCCCCTCTCCTATCCCACTTCACACTTACAACTCTTCTGCCAGTCTAGGTCCCAACAAAAACCCCTTTTGCTCTAGCACCTGAGATCCCAGGGTCTAGCACCTGAGATGCCAGGAAGACGCTATCAACTCCCGGGGGCGACGAATGCTGCGCCTTTAGCACAGCCTTAGTCCCCGAACCCTGCCCCAGAGAGCCCCAAAACCGTTGAATCGGGAATACCCCTCAAATTGTAGGGGGCTTCATGCCATGGCTGAAGGAGTCTCCCAGTTTTGGGACTATTCAGATCTGCGTCGACCTTCTTAGCGTAAACCCTATGATAGAAACCTTAATGACAGTACAACAAGGCTCCGAAGTGCATTGTCCATAGGCACAAATGGACTACAAGCTAACTGTTGCGACCCGAATTCACAACCCTGAACCGTCACGAGCAAAGGGTTTGAAGCTCCGGGTTCGACCTGGTAGAGTTTGGGGCTGCAGGCCTTGACGAGAAATCCTCTTCCTTTCGTAATCAGAGACCACAGAACTCTGAACCAAAAACGAACTCTGAACCAAGGTCCCTAAACCCGAAAACCTCACAGCGGACGATTTTGAGTCTTGGGCACGAGGTGGCAAAGATGCGCTCAGAGCAACCTCCTTTTCTCCTCTTTTCTCCTCCTCCCTCAACCCCCGAACCTCCTAAAACCTAAAACCTGAAGGGCTCCGGGCTTGAGCCAATTCTAGGCTGCAGGGCTTAGGGCTTAGGGTTTAGGGCTTAGGGCTTAGGGTTTAGGGTTTAGGGTTTAGGGAAGTTTAGGGTTTAGGGAAGTTTAGGGTTTAGGGTTTAGGGCTTAGGGCTTAGGGCTTACTTCCGGGGTCTTCGGCCCTCACTTTTCAGAAGGCCTGCCGGGTAGGCGCGCTCCACGGGGGGCGTGACCTGGGCGATCGCGAGTTTGGGGGTTTAGCAAGGGAGCACTTGGGGTTTAGGGTTTAGGGCTTAGGGTTTAGAGTTTAGGGTTCAGGGTTTAGGGTTTAGGGTTTAGGGGGCTGGGACCTCTTGGGGGCTCTGTTGGATCGGGCCTTTCACAGGGTTGAGGGCTTTGGGGTAGCCTTGAGTTTGAGGCTTCAAGGAACCCTGGGTGGAGCCCTAAAACATACATCTACTACATGACAGGTCTGCCCAGTCGCATCGAGGATCGCGACAGTGCCGTCGGCGTTCAGGCGCCGCCAAGCTGCCTCAACGGAAAGTGCATCTCATGCCCCTGCAAAGCACGAAAACGTCCCTTCCCCCCGGAAATCTCCCCAAGGGTTCTGGTACTCTTGGGTTTTGGGGGCCCTCCGCGGTTTCGTTTTCGGCGTCTCGGGTGCCTTTGGTCAACCGGAAGGCCGACTTACCTGGCAGGCTCTACGAGCCTAGGGCGCAGGGCTCTACCGCTTAGTAGAGGGTGTGCTGCTGGAGGTTTTGGGGCTCAGGGTTTCAACTTTGGGGTTTAGGCCTCAGGAGTTTACTGCGAAAACAACCCTCATGGCTTCATGGCATGCTGTCTTCACGGCTTCTTCCATGGTGGCCCAACAGACGGCGTTTCGGGGGCAGCACCGGTCGCTTGTATCAGATCAGGCTGAAGATTTAAGATTTGACCCCTGGAGTCGACAGGTTAGGGTTTAGGGCTTAGGGTTTAGGGTTTAGGGTTCAGGGTTTAGAGTTTAGGGCTTAGGGTATAGGGTTCAGGGTTTAGGGTCTAGGGTCTCGACATGAGGTTCAGGTTTGAGATTGAGGTTCTTGGGCTTACGAGGAGCAGCCCCAAGGAACGCCAACCCTCAATGCGCCATTCCGAAACCCCAAAGCCCTAAACCCTAAACCCTAAACCCCAAAGCCCTAAACCCTAAACCCTAAACCCAAAAGCCCTAAACCCTAAACCCCAAAGCCCTGAAATCGACACGCAGCTCACGGAGTGGAGCTTCGAGCCGGGAGTTCCCTTAGAAGAGTACACCCTGGGCCATTCAGGCACGTCAAAGCAGGCACTGCAAGAAGTGCTCTCTCTTCACCCGAAACCATCCATCTCCAAGGCATCTCAACCCTAAACCCTAAACCCTAAACCCCCCAACCCTAAACACTAAACCCTAAACCCTAAATCCTAAACCCCCCAACCCTAAACCCTAAACCCTCGGGTGGTTTTAGGATGTCGGGCCTCCTCGCTCTCACTGTCATCCGTTTTCGCGAAGAAATCCTTCGCAGGGAGCCGAGGTGATGTGATATCCAGGTTTGTGGATTTTTGGTTCGGGACTTAGGTTTAGGGCCTTTTGGGATGTTAGGTTTAGGGGTTTAGGGCTTCAGGGCTTAGGGTTTTCTTGCGTTTTGGAGTTGAGCGTGTTCAGGCTCGCGAACCCAGTGCCTTTTTGGGGTACGAGTAGCCCGGTAACCCGAGTCGCTAGCACGCCTCAGTGATTTCTGCATGCAGCTTACCCTAAAGTAGCGGTAAAACAGAAACCCTGAGAAGCTCTTGGATAACTGCTAAGAGCAGTCACCAGATATCAGCGCAGGGACGTTAGATCCCTCGACCACCCTAGACCCTAAACCCCCTGAACCTTCAGCCCCAACCCCTGATTTGCAAACCCTGAATCCGGGAATGCACAAACCCAACCCAGGCCTTATCAACTGCTTCGAGCCGTCTGACCTCATAGGTGATGTTGATGATCTCCACCTCAAAGCTCTTCTTCAGGGACATGCAACTTGCGGGGTTCCTCGAGGTTCAAGAAGGTTTTCGGCGAGGAGGAGGAGGATGAGGAGTCTCGGGGATCAAACAGCAGCTCGAAGGATTGAACGAGGTCGTTTTCGGATTTAGGGTCCTAGGGACTCGAACTCGCAGGCCTTGATATCCACGTCAGGTCCAATTGAACATTGAGCCATATCTTCGAGGCGATTTTTGCTTTCGAAGCCCTGCGAACCGGAATCCACCGCCCGATATCCGATTCAAGGATAAGGATGACTTCCTTCATCATCCTGAAACATAGAAGCTTCAAGGCCCCGGGTGTTCGGGGGCCCGGGTTTCGGTGGACTAGCCTGGCTTTTGGAATGTTTGACTGCTTGTTTCAAATCCTACAGTGGATCAGCAAAGCAATACAACTCCTAACAACCCTGGCACCTGAAAAAACCCCCCCCCAAAAAAAAAAAAAAAAAAAACCTAAGCATCCGGAGAGGTCCAAGGGCCCGGCAGCCTCTCTGCTTCTAATGAGCGCAATATCACCTGAAGGTGTAGGGGTCTCCAGGATTTTGGTGCAACCAAACTGTAGGGCCTCAATCATACCGACCCCCTGTGCAACTAAGATGGCCGGGGTGGGCTTGCTGGGATTTAGGTTTTGGGGCTTAGGATTTTCAGGTTTAGGGTTAGGGGTTTAGGGAATTAGGGTTCGTGATTCTCGGCTTAGGTTCAGGGGAAAGGGTCTGGGGTCTACCTAGGCACGCCTTGGGAGTTAGTTAGGATTGGGGGGGGGATCCTTGGGGATATAGACCCTCTCAACACGGTCCCTTTTAAGAGTGCCAGAGGTAGGGTAAAGAGGGGTCCCCTTTAAGAGGTCTCCCTAATACTACCTAGGCACACCGCCGGAGACGAAGAATGGAGACTCGAGGCCGCCCCTCGAGGTCCACATAGCTTAAGGCTCCTAAGCCCTTCAACTTCCTTGGCCCTGAGCCCTAAACCCTAAACCCTAAACCCCGAACCCTAAGCCCTAAACCCTAAACCCCCCAACCCTAAACCCTAAACCCCAAACCCTGCATCGCAGGCTTCGAACTGAAGCCTCGAAGAGGCTGAGCGTCCCGAGACGCCATGTCTCCGCGCGGATGTAAGGTTTGTGGCTCATGATTTTCAGGTTTAGGGCTTTCAGGGTTTAGGGTTCAGGGTTTAGGGTTTACGATTTAGGGCTTTCGGGGTTTAGGGTTTAGGGTTTAGGGTTTAGGGCTTTCGGGGTTTAGGGTTTAGGGTTCAGGGTTTAGGGCATTACCAAATTCGGGAACCAGGGATTTAGGGTTCAGGGAATGGCGCCCTGTCCCTGCATAGATCCCCTTTAAATGCAACTCATGTCTATGAAAGGATGCTTGCTAAACGCCCTCAAGCCGTAGTCTCCCTGAAGAACGGAAGCAACCCTAAACCCTAAATCCTAAAGCCCCTAAACCCTACACCCTAAACCCTAAGCCCCCTAAACCCTAAACCCCTAAACCCAAGGGCCCGGCCGATGGAGAAGCCTAAAGTGCTGTCCACCGCGAGCTGCGTGGCTCCAATCGGCCTCCAGAGAGCTCGGGATCAGGGCATAGGGCTTTGGGGTTTAGGGTTGGGGGGGTTTAGGGTTTAGGGGTTCAGGGTTTAGGGTGAAGCAAAGCACCCAGTCAAACAAACTCGAAACCCCTCCCGGATTTGGATTTAAGGCTAACGAACCTGATTTTTACGGTTTAGAATTCGGGTATAGGCGCTCAGGTGTTCAACAGCTGTTGAAGCCCAGAAAATCTCAGCAAATATGACCCTCCCATTCCCCCACAAGCTTTGAGGTCTTGGCACATCCCGGGTAATGTCGGTGTTTGCCCTCGGCGTGACCTTCGGCCGCCAAGCCGGACACGGGGGTGCCATACCCGATTGGCTCCGAACCCGAACATGTCAACCCTCCCCTGACGCAATGTTGGATCAGCAAACCCTAGAAACCCCAAACTCTAAACCCAAGCCCTAAACCCTAAACGCCTTAAGGCTTGAAGCTTGGAGATCCAGCTTTGGGCAGTTGCGGGTTTTCGGTGTTTGAAGCCACTTGCTCAAGGTTGAAGCAATTAGGAGTTAGGATTAGGGGGAGCCTTGGGGATCTAGACCCTCTCAATAAGGTCCCTTTTAAGAGAGCCCTACATAGGGTTAAGCAATACTACCTAGGAACAATTGACAATACCAGAACCCAACAAAGGTCGCAACAGCCCATTGAGAGCCGCATAAGCCTCCATGCACCCTACAGAAAGCATTACCATGTGATCTTCACAAACCCAAAGCCCGAAACCCCACCCCTAATTTAAAAACCCAAAACGCGAAGACCCAGATCCCCGACACCAAACCGTTTTCCCAAGTCCCAAACCGCCCGCCTGAATCATTCGAACAGGGTTTTGATTTGGTGTATGTTGGTATAATAAGTTGTAATATCATGGCCAAGACGAGGGGATAGTACTACCAATTATGCCGACCGGGGTTTCCACGCCTAAACTCTAAACCCTGTGGCCGCAGGATCTTGGAGGATTGTGCAGCATTCAACGACTAAGGGCTTAGGGGGGTTTAACAACGGCATAGCGATTAGATTGCATAATGTTTGCAGGGCTATACAATCGTTCTGGGGACTGGCAACTTTCATCTCAAAACCATTCTTGGCGTTGAGGGCTTCGCAAACGCCAGGGTCCTTGCTTAAGTGGACACCGGTAATGTAACTACCAGGCAACCGACACCGTCCCACACGAGGGGCTCACGGCTTGTGGCATGGTGCCCAAGCCCCAGGCCCCAAGCCCTAAACCCCAAGCTCAGGGAAACAGTCCTCTCTTGCTCGGCAAATGTGAACCCGCGAACCTCGACCTTTAACCCTAAGCCCTTAACCCTACGCCCTAAACTCAAGCTTGAACTTTAACCCAGAGCTCCCCGCTGTGGTGGTGGTGGCTGTCGTGGTGCTCGTGGAAAAGGTCGTGGTGATGGAAACTGCAAGAAGATGAAGGTTGAGGTTTCAGAAAGGTTTAGGGTGGAGGATGTAGGGAACTATATAGCAACCATGAACTGGCAGTAACTGGGACTGCCTCGCAACTACAACACTAGCAAGCAAGCAGAGATAAGCATACCATGACGAAACAAGCCAAGAGTGTTGAAGTACACCGCCTCCGGGGAATTCAAGGCTCAGAGGGCTCGGCTTCGGCAGCTTCGGCACTCCGGATTCAGGAATCAGGGCTTAGGCATTAGTGCTTAGGATCGGGCCTGGGGTTCAGGGTTGGGGGGTTTAGAGTCTGTTTAAAGGTGAGGATCTTCGGGTCTAACTGTAACAGAAGGATCTGAATAGCTCGTGAGAGAGACACTCTATCGTTACACCCTCCATGTACCCCAAAACCCCCTATTCTAGTTGTTAAGCGCGCTACATTAGGGATCACAGACCCCCTGCAAAGTAAATCCTAGCCCCAAAACCCTAAACTCTGAAGAGGGCGCTCCCAAGGGTATAGGAGGGGGTTGAGGGTTTAGGGTTGAGGGTTGAGGGTTTAGACTGTAGGGTATAGGAGGGGGTTGAGGGTTTAGAGGTTAGACTTTAGGGTATAGGAGGGGGTTGAGGGTTCAGACTTTGGGGTATAGGAGGGGTTGAGGGTTTAGGGTTGAGGGGTTGAGAGTTTAGGGTTTCGAGCTTAGGGATCGCAAAATTAAGGGATCTGTTTTAGGGGTCATGTTGACGAGGATCCTTGTGCAGGGTCGTCTAGCCAACGAGCTTTGTATCCCTTGATTGAGGAATGCACCGTGAATGACAATAGAAAGCCCCATGTGATTGAAAATGATTAGGCTCTCTGGGTAAAGGCCCCTATCTCTCTGATACTTCCAGCTACATTCCGAGGCACTTGTTGTTGTGTCCGTGCGCGTTGTGCCGGTCAACGAGGTCGTGGTTATCGTTGACGTCTCTGTTAATGTCCCGGTATAGGTTGATGTCGCCTGCAGAAGTATGGCCACTTCTGGTTCCAAACACAAGAGCACTGCAATCAGATGTCCCCGCGAAAGCAAGAACGAAGTTAAGCTCCGCGCCGTGGTAATCGTGCTGCTAGAGCTCGTGACTGAGGTCTGGGTCACAGATGTCGTAGTTGTAGTCTGGGTGAAGGAGATTGATGTTGTCTGGCTCGTGGTCGTAACACTTGTCGTGACAGTTCGACTGGTCGTCATTGTAGAGGACTCCGTTGTCGAGGACTGCACAGAGCGTGGCAAAGACAAAAGACGACATCCTAAAGTAAGACATGGAAAAGAAAGGGGCGTCGCCTCTTCACCCTGAAGCCATACTTTCTATATTATGACTCTCCAAGAAGAGCAGTCCTACAGCCGCACACTGAACCACGTACCGCAGACCTCACCCAGCTCCTGCCGGTTTCAAGTGCTTCAAAGACTGGACCAAGACCCCCGAATCCTAAGCCCAAGACACTCCAGACTCATTAGAGTCCCGAATACTCGCAGACACCGACAGACCAAATTCAAGCGAAAACGATGATAACGAAAGTGTGCCTCGCATGTAGCGAGGACGGGTTCCTGCAAATCCCACAGGAACCGTGAACCATAAACGCCTAACTCTAAACCTGCTCTAAAACCCTTAAACCCTAGACCCGAAACCCCAAATCCAAGAACCCTGCAATTTAGAAGCCTCTGGTTTTGGACAATTGGGGTGCCACACACAGAGCCTTCCAGGTGTAGAGAGTGGTGTTAAGTTCGTGTGTACTTGTTCTCGGACTCCTCTATTGCTACTACTACTGCTACGACGACTACCACTACCACCACCACAACTACCACTACCACATCACTACCACTATCACTCCCACTGTCACTGCCCCTGCCACTACCGTTGCCACGACCACGACCACTACTACCACCACTACCACTACGACCGCTACTGCTACTGCTACTGCTGCTACTGCTACTACTGCTACTGCTACTGCTACTGCTACTGCTACTGCCAGCCATGACAGAGATATGGCTCGTGAGAATGAAAACAAAGACACTAGCAATCATGAGAGCAAGGCCAAAGTAGTACTGGAAATGGCATGTGTCAATCCAGCGTATACGAGTGTCTAACATGAAGCTCATGGGAAAAACTAGTAGTGTTATGTTGCACCATGTTTTTCTTATTCCTGGCCTTATTAACCATTTTTGAGTATGATTGTTGAGAATACCATCATCATTGATATTACTAATATTGTCATCATCATCATCATCATCATTATTGCCATTATCCTTATAATTATCAGTGTCATTATCATTAGTACATTCTGATTGATACTATTACTATTATATTACTGTTACTAGCATAACTACTATTACTACTACTAGTACTGTCACGGTTGTTATTCCTATTGCTACTATTATCGTTCTTACACCAGTTGCGACCGAGCTGCCGTCACAGTTATACTGCTTGTTTGCGTGGCTGATGTGGTAGTTTCCGTCGCAGTCTGGGTCACACTTGTTGTAACCGTCGTAGTGACAGAGATGGTGGTCGTCTGCGTGGTGGTTTCCTGCAAGAGAAGTTGAATCAAGGCCCATGCTCTGAAACTTACCCTGCCTTTGACCCCAAACCCCTCCCAACAGCCCGTCAGACATGCAATCGGATGCCAGCGATGGCAAGGATGAGGAGCAGGACTTGAGGGTGAACCACAACTAAGGCAGGCGCAATGAGGATGAAGATGACAATGCCACGACTTTGATAGCGAAAATGAGCATGAAACTGCTGACTGTGATCCTCATCCTCGTCCTGATCCTCGTCCGCCTCTACCTCCTTCTCCTCTTCCCCATCCTCCTCCCTCCTCCCCCTTCAAGAGGATGTAGACACATCCGAACAGAAACGGTGAGAACCAAGAACAACGGCAGGAAGAACAAGAAGCAGCAAGAAGATGAGGAAGATTTCCGCATCTCTGATCAGCTCAGGGCATTGAAGGTTTAGCGTTTGGTGATTTAGGGCTTGTAAGTATCTGCTCCAGAAGGCTATGTTGGCTGAATCCCACCAAACCTAAAGCCGAAGTGATGTAAGAGATGAATCATCGTGAGAAGCCGGCAATAAACATGACCACGGCGGCCGAGAGGCTGTGAAACTGGTTGTCCTCAGAAGGGAGTGTCAACTTGAGAATTCAGCGTGCAGGAATGTGCATCGCTTTCAGCCCGAACCCCTACCCCGAAATTCGCAGGATGATGCTTTGTGGGAGCGGAAAGCAGCTTTTGCGTCACAAGCTCTAGCTATAGCAGGCTACAGCAGCAACGGCAGCCCCGACCCAGTCATCAAGTTACGTGTGCGACCGTCGGATCGTGAAAGAAATTTTCCAGGGCAAACTACCAACAAAAGCCGCATTCGCCATACTCGCAAGATGGAAGAAATCATAATCGTCAGTTCCACTCGTGCGAGCAAGCAGTAATGCTGGACTAGCACCGGTACCAGCACTAGCACTAGTCGTTGTCATCGTTGGGTACTACGAAGCGGAAAACTGATACCTTGGACTGGGATATTGGAGGAATAAGCGTCCGAATAGCAGGATCCGAACTACTATAATGCTATGTATGGTCCGCAACCAGGATCCCATACGCATCTTCTTGCAGCAGCTTGGTTTTGGGGTTTGGGGTATTGGAGCTTCTCTGGCCTGTGAACCCGACGGGGTTCCAGGTCCGAAGCTTTAGCATATGGTTAGGGCTTAAGGTTTAGGTCCCAATAAAGAGTTCGGCACACTGATAAACAGGACCCCCAAAAAAGGGACCCTGACTTAGAGAAGCATCCCTAACCAAGGCGCTTTGATGTCGTCATAGAGATCGTGGTTGACGTGGTGGTCGGCAACTTGGTCGCAATACGACGCAGTCATTTGTGAGTTCTGAAACGGGAGATCTTCATCGGATGCAAAGGGATTTGGGGCTTGCACTTGTGGCTTGTAGCTTCAGAAGCTAAGATGCTTGCCAGATCATGCTCCGACCCCAATCCCAGTGGGGGGTGGCCAAAAACGCTAAACCCAAAGCAATGAACCCAAAAGCAGAGTTGAGGCTCTCTCTCCTGTCAACAAACTTGAGCCTCGCAGATGACCACTACAGCTTCTGCTCATGATCGGCTTAACTCTGCTGCTCATGTTATGCTACTTCTTGTTGTCCTCGCCGCGAGCCCCGAACGTCAAGCATTAATGTTATGGTGCTGCGTCCTCCTCCTCAGCCTCCTCCTCCTCCTCCGACTACGACAACTGGTCCCGCCGACAACTGGTCCCACCACCAGTGCGACCAGAACAGCAACAACAACAGCAGCAGCAACTGTAGCAGAAGCAGCAACAACTGTAGCAGAAACAGCAACAACAGCAACAACAACCTCGACTGCTGGTACCCTCTGCAGCATTACTCAAGACACCCTCAACGCTAACCGGTACCCCTAAACCCCTAAACGCCGTAACCCTCAACCGCCGCTGCCTCGACAACCTGACAGCCTTAGGGTTCCGGGGGTTTTGGTGTCTCGGGCCCGAGGCTCGAAGCATTCCGTTGACACGTCGTCCCCGCCACCCGCAGCGACGCAGCAGCAAATGCGGCGCGCCAGGGAATCTCAGCGGGCCCAGCTTCGAAGGGGGGTCAGGGGTACCCTAGCACTCCTGGTCCTTGATCCCTAAACCCTAAACCCTAAACGAAGGGTTACATGGAGCAAACGCAGAATGAAGGGTTCCGAAGTCGTGGAACATCTTCTGCGGCACCAGATGCCGAAACTACGCGGCTTCTGCTGTCCCAACATGTTTGGGTGCTCGAGGGTTCTGAAAAGGGGGGCCTTAATCAGAAGAAGAAGGTTGGAGGGTAAGTTATAGTATACGTATAAGCAGGAACCCTAGGGAATTATGTGGCGAATTTCTTCAGGCTTCTTTGCAGACTTTCCACCCAACTACTTCTGGACCCTAGCTGCATAAGGCAAGCAGGGCGACAAAAACAACTGGTGTCGGAGCCACGGGTTCTGGAATCAGACGTGTTGTCGCCATTTAGCCCAGATAATTCTAAACCCTGGTTTAGGGTTTAGGGCTGATTCCGAAACCCATAAATCTCCAGGTCCTAAACCCCACGCGGCCAAACTTTAAGACCCACTTTGGAAGCCCCTGTAAACCGCCTGTACAAGATCTTATGAAAACTTCCCCAAAGCCTGAGCTTCTCAATTCGGGGCCAAAACACTGCTGGCGTCGCAGGTGCTGCCCTCACCGAAGATGTAGCACGCAGTTTCCGGAAGACCTGCCATCTAGGGCTTTTTTTTAAGGGTCTTTTTCTGTCGCTTGCGCTCAAGAGATGAGGAGGGGGCACAGGAGCGAGAACTACTACAGCCGACAGCATTGGATCAAGAGTGCAGCACAGAGAAGGGAGCGGAAGTAGCTAGGGATGGAGCACAGTGGCAGGAAGGACTTTCCGGAGGAGATGGGCACTACGACATGGTGCATGCTGGCGCTGCACCCGAACCTGAAGGGCAAGTCTGGACCACAGTCGTGGAATGTGGTAGCACAAGGGGCTGATGTGACAGTGTTGGAGGAGATGGCAATGGAGGGAAAGGACATGACTGATGGGATGGAGAAGTGGCTTGAGTGGAGATTGTCGCGGGTGACAGCTGAGAGGGGTTTTCTAGGTTGGCAAACAAACTGCCTGCCCACCATGGGCTTTGGAGCGCAAGCAGTTTGGGGTTTAGGGTTTAGGGGGTTCGGGGTTTAGGGGTTTAGGGTTTAGGGTTTAAGGTTTAGGGTTTCGGGCAATTAGGACTGAGAAACTTTGCAGATGAGCGTTTCGGGGCTTTGGGGTTTGGAGATTCGTGTTTAGAGCTTGCTGTGCAGGTTCAAGACTTCGAATGTTTGGACAGGAAACTCGAACTTGGGGCTTCGGAGGCTGTCGGGCTTTGTGTTCAGGCCTTCGAAGTTCGAAGACTTCTGGGACTGGGAGTTGAGAGGGGGGGTTTTGGGGGCGTGGGGTTAAGGATTCGGGGCTGCCGGGGTTACGCCCGAAGCTTGGATGTACCGTTGAGGCCTTCGGTGCTTCAGGCCTCCGGTCCCGGCTGTAGCACTGCGATCGGATCAGCAACTCAAAGGTTCCGAAAGTGTTAGACATGATCACTGCCACCGTTATAGTTATCGCCACCATCATCATCGAAGCCCCATCTCCATCGCCGCTTAAAAGCCGCAGTCTTGGCGACGGCGAGCTTCTCTCATTGCTCAGATTAACCTAAGCCGAAACCGAGAGGTTAAGTGAACAAACCTGAAACCCCGAAATCGTAAACCCCTCCACCCCTACACCCCTAAACCCCCAAACCCCCAAACCCCTCAACTCCTAAACCCTAAAGCCCTAAAGCCCTAAACCCTAAACCCCTATGCACCCCGACACCCCTAAATCCCCTAAACTTCAGACCCCCCAAAAAAAATCCCTAAAAAAAGCCCACGACGCAGGAGCGCAGGCCTGGAATCTCCAGTCTGAAGGGCTGCACCGGATACCAGATCCTGGGCGCTCTTCTTCTCTAGGGGGCTTAGAGGCCTAAACCTCGAAGAACAACCCTCAGGTCTAGGGTTTAGGGTTTAGAGCTTTGGAGATCTAGTGTTCCCCCAAAAAATGTAACTAAACCCTCTGAGGTTTAGGGTTTTTTAAAGCTTCGGAGATTGCGGGTTTTTTTCTCTGGCTCTTCTTTGGAGAAGCGGGAGTCTCAAGGTGGCTCGAACTTTGCGGGTTCAGGCTTCAGGGTTGTACTGCTTGCGGTTTTCCGACTTGTGACTTTAGAGTTTAGGGGTTTAGGGTTTGGGTTTTAAGGTTTAGGGTTAGGGGTTAGGGGGCTTCGGGGAGGCTCAGGGCTTTGGGTTTAGGGTTCGCTGCGCTGCGATCGACTGGATGAGGTCCAGACAAGGTAGGGCCAACGGACATGCCAGAGAACAACAAAAGTTTATCGGCATCCAGTGCACGATAGAAACACAACAGTAGTAGTAGTAGTAGTAGTAGTAGTAGTAGTAGTAGTAGTAGTAGTAGTAGTAGTAGTAGGCGCCCCCCCTACCAACCACCTCTCCAGAAGAGGCCAAAGAGGCCCGAAGCCCCACGCGTAAAATCCAGGAGCTGTAAACCCTAAACCCTGAACCTTAAGCCCTGAGCCCTAAACCAAACCCCAAAAGCCTCAAACTCAAGCCCGAAGCCAAAAGACGAGTTGGTGTCGGTGACCACGCGAAAAGCATCCTCACCTTCCTGGTCGGGCACACAGTCGGTCACGTTGAGCTCCATCAACTTGGCAGGCGTGGGCGGTTTAGGGTTTTTGGTTGCCCAAGCTTCCCGAAGGCTTGAAGCAGGCATCCGAACTTTCCAATGTCTTATATGCACTTCTTAGCAAGGCTTCAGGGGCAGTTCTAGAACATAGGGTTTCGGGGCGCTCTGGGGCAGGCCATACAGCTTCCCTTTTCAAGGGTTATGGTTTCGGGTTGAACCAGCCTGTGCCCTCAGAATGCACAAAACGTCCAGGCAGAATCGCATAGATCCCCGTTGCCAACGCTCAACACGAACCCTTACACCCTTCTAGCTACCAGTTCAAAAAATGAAACGAGTGAAACGCTGTAAACCGTAAACCCCAACCACCACAGAAAGAAAAAGAAATGCTCAAAAGAACTGAGCTCATGCCGGGGTGCATACTGCATTTCGTAGTCGAAGTTGATCCTTCGGTTTCCCTCCTGGCTACAGATTTGCCCACCGGCAGCGGCGCATGCGTCGTCGCAGTTCAGACCTCGGGTGGGGTTTAGTGTAGGGTTTGGGGTTGAGGGTTTGGGGGGGTTTAGAGTGTAGGGCTTGCAGTGGTTAGGTTTGAGAGCTCAAGCAATTTTGGAGCTTCTTGTCGACTGCCTGATGTTGAAGGCGTTTAAGGTCTAAAGCCCTACGGGTTAGGGTGCCAAGTACCTGACAGGATCCCCAACAAAGCACAGTGCAAAACAACAGCCATACACCCCGAACGCGAATGAAGGACCCTCATGCGTACATGATGCAGTCAAACCTGCCCCCCTCAAACTGGTTTGAAGATGTAGACAACTGTCCCCAAAACATCCGCAAGGTATGTTCTTCTGTGAGGACAGGATCTCCCTGCGAGGATGGTTATGTGTTCCCGATCGCCCAAATAAGTCCAGGAACTCAAGCTCTTAAGCCCTAAACCATGGGAACTCTGGAGAACCTAAACATGTCCAAACGGCGGAAGAGTAGAGTCTAGAGCTCAGGGGTTACAACATGTGTACTGGACCCATCTCCTGCAAACAGTGACCCTAGTAGGTGATAACAAGAGTCTGCGACAATCATCAAATAACCCTGAAGCCCTTAACGCTGCGAAGGCCCACATAAGGATTGGGGTTCGGGCTTTCGGGGTTGCGGGTTTAGGGTTCCGCGCCTAGGGTACCCATAAACCGGGCTTGGAAAGGCTCAACCTGAAGCCTTGAAGCCAAGATCTCTGTAGCCCTAAACCATAAGCCGAAACCCTAAACCCTCGTCTAGAGTTTCTCAGAATCAGGTGCCTCTTGAGATCATGTCGTGTAGAGAGACCCAAAAACTATCTATCTAACGACGCTATCCACTTATACTCGAAACCCTAAACCCTAAACCGTAAACCCCGAAGCCCCGAAGCCTAAACCCTAAGCCCTAAACCCTGAACCCTAAACTCCTATGTGGCCCAGATGCCCACTGCTCCTTTGAGCCATCCGGCATGGACCGGTCGCAGCAACAGAAGCCTTTGGGAGATTCCAGGTGTCTAAGGTTGAAAGCATGGGCCCCAAGTATGGGCCCTTAACCCTGGGATCCTTCTACACCTACCTATGTCCCCTATATGTACCTTTAAGGGTCCCTAGAAAGGCCTAAGGGTCCATATGAGGGGCCCATACTTCTACCCTTAGAAGGTGGAAGGGGGTTCTCCCAAAAGGGTCCTAAATTACGGCTTTGTTTAGGGGTTTAGGGTTTAGGGGTTTAGGGGTTTAGGTGTTTAGGCTTTAGGGTTAAGGAGGGTTTTGGGTCTTCTTCACTTTTCGGGTTGAGGGTTTAGGGAGCGGGGTTGTGAGGGCCTTGGGTTGTTCTGCCTTCGGGGTTTCAGGCTTCTTGGTCGCATGACCCAACACTGGAAGCAGGCTTCTCCTCAAGGAATTTCAGAGCCTGTCGGCTCCCACACTTTGTGTGGTTAGGGATTGGGTTTGGTGTAAGAGTTTGAATTTTGAATGTTATGCAAACCTGAAACCTCATAAATTCGCCCAAGGGACACGAAGAGTCGCAGACTCCAGGCCAGTCTAGGCTCCATGGCCACAGTGCCCCCGGCCCCCCGGCGCCCCACCGAAGCTAAGGCATCCTGGCAGGAGGGGGAGGGCGTTCGCGAAACATCCAAAGCTGCGGGGAACACGGCGCTCACTGCACTTTCTGTCGGAAGTCCTAAACCCAGGCCTCTCAGGCTAGACCCTAAACCCTAAGCACTGAACGCTTAACCCCAGCCGGAGCCTGCAATTCCCGCATTTTCTTGTACCACAAGACCCAGAAAGCTAAAACATGAATCCCAATGCCTATGTCTTAACCCGAAATCCCAATTCAAAGAGCCCATTAAGCAGCCGATGACCCAAACCGTCGAGCACAAGGTTTGAGGCTCGGGGCTTAATGTTTGAGCGTAGTCTAGAAGTCAAAGCAAGAGGGGTTTAGTCGCCAAGGCAACCGGTCTCAAGATCTAGGATTCAGGGTGCTGCGGGTTAAGACAGGCAACTCCCCTGGGACATTTTTGCCCCGAAGTGGATGTTATGAAAGCTGTAGATCTTCCTTCGCCCTATCCTTGCAAGTACTGGTGGGGCCTTCTGATTCGGAATTTGACGTGGAGGGAGGGCACTTCCAACATTGGCACTAATTCCGGCTCCTACACTGAACCCTCTGACCCCATTGAAACCCTAAACTTTAAGCCTAAACCCTAAACCCCATTCTTGAACCTGGGCCATAGATGCTCTGAACACCTGACCTTCGCACCGCGCAAAACACGGCTGTCGGAGCATCGTTTTTGTCCGCTCGGCTTTTGTGAGACAGACGGGCGAGGCGGCACAGACTCAGGGTTCTGCTGATTGATGCCGTGGCTCCACAGGGCATTAGTTCGGTTCTCGGGGCATGCAAGAGTGTTAGAGGTTGGAGTTGCGGGCATACAAACGGAATTAAGCAAACCACCTGTTTTTATTGTGCGGGTAAGTATTTACAGCTTAAGAGTTATAAGGCTCTTTTGCTTCGGCCGGAACCAAGTACTCCACCTTTTTTCCATCCTGGTTCTACAAACTTTGACACACTAAAGCGCAAGATCTGAAAGATTCAACCAACCCGATCCTTGACCAAACCCCTAAACCCTGAACCCTGAACCCTAAACCTAAACCCCTAAAGCCTAAACCCCAAACCCTAAACCCAAAAGCCTAAACCCTAAACCCTGAACTCTGCCCTAAACACAACCGAAAGCTGGGTCTAGGACTGCGGCCCTCTACCTCGGTCCAGGGTCCAAGCTTTTTGGGTAAGTCTAGTCGTATGGGTTTAAGGTTTGGGTTTCGGGTTTAGGGTTTAGGTTCGAGGTTTCGGGTTCCACGGCCCTCTTACCAAGCTGGGGTTGGGGGTTGAAGGTTCCTGCGCGCTTGGCAGCCCGAGCCTAGCTCTGCGTGCCCGTTTCCCTACCCCGACAAGGTCTGTGGTAAGGCTTGCGGTTTGCAAGACTTGTGGTCTAGTATTCTAGGCTTCAGGGTGCGGGCTGTCGACTTGGATTGTGCATGGCTTCGGTTCTTTATCGATTCGGTTTCAGGTTTTGGTGGACGAGCTTGGGGTTTCTGGGATTCGTGACTCAAAGGTTAAAATCTGAGCCACGGTTTCGTGTGGGCCCCCTCGCGAATTTAAATGTACAGGCGGGTGAAACTGCCTAAGCCCTACACAAACCTTCGACTGACGCAAAATCACTTCATCTTCAACCCTGATGCCATAGCCTCGCGACGCAGTTGAAGGAACTGCTACCGACAGACCTCCCGCCCGATCCGTTGACCCCGATATCCACAAGCACATAGCCGTTAGTCCTCGGCAGCTCTGGGCCGCAAGCTGCTCTAAACCAATCCCATGCCTACGGTTGATGATATAAATCCTGCATTACCCATAATAAGGAGTATACCATAATTCCCATAGTTTAGGGTCCTTAAGGTAATGCAGGATTTATATCATCAACAGTAAGTCCTGTGCCTCTGCCGCACAGGAGGGTAGGTGTTTGGGCTCTAGGGTCCAGAGATTGCTGCTTTAGGCTGACGGGTCATTGCTCGGGGATAAAGCTTTCACTTCAAAGTCAGGCTTGCAATGTTAATGTAAGGCTTAGACCTTGAGGGCTCAGGGTTTCAGGTTTTGAGGTTCGGGACTAAAGTTTCATCCTGTCTTTGTGCATTAGAGCAGACTGCGATGAGCGTATAGTTGATGAGGCCAGTGAACAGCCAAGAGGTTTCGGCTTCATACGGTTCAGAGTAGAGTGCTTTAAAAACGAATTTGGGCTCGGAGGGGCTTTGGATTTTAGGCTTTAAGATTTGGCATTCGCCAGCTTCACCAGCTTCCCGAGGGGATGTAGGGAAGGGGTTACAGGAGACCATTGCCGAGAGCATCGTCATTATTGGGACACTAGGATCACGACGTGCCAACTCAACTCATTGAAACCTACGAGGCCATCCTAAACCCTACACCCGAAATCAACATCCACGGCAACACGCCGATAGTCCCTCACAGCAGTCAACCTCAGAAGCTCTGGTCGCAGAGCGCTCCAGACGCCTTCATCCAAGATGCTTGGCAAAGCTGAGACTACTCGGGCGGCGTTTGGGTTCTCAGCGACGGTGCACGCGAAAGCATCTCAATTTCCCCGAAGGGAGCGAGAGCGGCAACATGAACCTGGCAGCAGTAGCAGCATGAGGAGCAGCGAGCGCAGCAGGAGTCCATTGTAGTAGTCGCGGATGGGATGGTGGAGCGTACGCCCCCGGGAAACCAGAACATCATTGTTCTTCCTTTTAGACGGAGTTCCGGGGGTTGCCATCGGGTAGTCGGAGCAGTAGTCCATTTCAGGAGTCGCGGATGGTGGATCGTACCCTTTCGGGAAGAACAGCATCATTAATTGTGTTTTGATGGGGGCAGGGGACTATCTTGGGGTCGTCGGAGTAGCTACAGCAGGACAGCTGTCACGACTGCTAAAATGTGTAGGCGCTGTGTCATAGAAGGGATGGCCTGGGTGGGGGAGGTGGTGGGGCGAGGAGGAAACAGGGTAAAAATCACAACAATCTGACTGGTTCTTAGTGAAAAAATGGAGAAATGGGTTTAGGGGACTATTTTTTAGGGACCCACAAGGGACTCTCATAGGGCACTAGGGATCCATGGCCCCCATTCCTTACTAAGAAGTAAAGGGAATCATAATGGGTGGAGGAGCCGTGCAGGCTGTGGACATGACGACGGAGAGGGGAGGGCCGTTTGGGGTTTAGGGCTCAGGGCCCCAAAGCATGAAAGTGGGACCGGAACTGAAAAACCCGGCACCCACCGCAAGCGCAACAAAGCGGAAATCACATTGTGTTTTCCACTCGTTTCCCTTGCGGCTCCCAACACCCACCCCAAATCCAGACGAAAGCACCGGAAACGGAAAAACGTGAGAAACACTCTCTCTCTCTCTCTCTCGCCCTTTGTGTGGTCTGGTGCGTTCCGGGTTTTCCGTTCCCGGTTCCGTTTTGGGACAGCTGAACGGAAGCGAAATCGACAACGGAACCTGGAACGGAAGCCCGAACAGAACCGGACACCCGCGGCCAAACGGAAAACAGAAAAACGGAAGATGAAATGTGCCTGGTTGCCCCAGCGGGCATTACAAGTCTACAGGCATGGACTGACAAGTTTCTCGAGGTTTCGGCCTATAGCGGTGCCCGACGGTCGACCCGAGGGCAATGACGGAACCTAGATTTATAACTTAAACCCTAAACGCTAAACCCTAAACCCTAAGCCCTAAGCCCTAAACCCCCTAAACCCTAAACCCCCTAACCCCCAAACCCCTAAGCCCTAAGCTTGTTCTTTGGAGCTGCAGACACTCCGGAGGCCCCAAAAGGCGTGAGACACCAAACCAAGCAGCTCCAGCCCTCGGGCCCTCAATGCCTCTAAAAAGCCGGCAAGAAAGGGCTCCTGAGAGCCAAGAGGGAGCATAGCACCCACCCTAGAGTCGCTAGAGATACACGTCTTGAAGCCTAAACCCTAAACCCTAAACCCTCAAAACCTTCAATCCCTCACAGACATTGAAAATGCCCCAAGGGCCTTTGCGGATCTCCTCGATGTCTTACCCGTCTGACAGATCCCGAAGCCCGGAACCCAAGCGCTAAGCCACGCCTCCGGGCAAACTTGAAGCTTGGGCCTGCGCGGCAAATCTGCCCCCGAACCCTTGATTGCGCAAGGCTTCTGGACCGATGTAGGACGGTTTAGGGCTTAGGTTTAGGAGTCCTTAACCGGGAGTAAGGGCTTTTCAGTGTAGAATTTTGTCCGGTTTGTGTCAGACTTCGTAGCCTCGCGCCAGTCTTCCTGCCGACTTCCAGCAAGACTGGATTCCCCAATACTTTGTTCTAACGATGTCGACCATAACGAGTGATAAAGCTATTTTGAATCCCTTTCCTATGTACATCCACACAATAAAAACACTGGTTTGAAGCTGACAGGCGCAGGCCTTGTCCCATTGAACCAAGCAGGAGTGGACCGGAGTTTAGGAAGTCGGCTCAAGATTTTATTGTTTGGGGCTTCAGGGCTTAAGGGTTTGGGATATGGAATTTAAATTTCTCCTCTTGAACCCCCTGCCCAAGGCTGAGCTCGCGACTCCACCGGCGGGATCAACCTCCAACGAATTTGAAGGCTTTTGGGGTTTAGGGCCTGAGGCTTAAGGTGTAGGGGTTTAGGGTTTAGGGTTTAAACCCGAAACCCTAAACCCTAAACCCTAAACCCTAACCCCTAAACCCTAAAATGTTGGGAGTTTTGGCTTTTTTTTTCCGGTGAGTCTGCTTCGGGACTTCACGTCTGAGAGACTTGGGAGCTTCCACGGCTTCGGGGATGCATCATGTCAGGCTTCAGGATTTGGGGTTGAGGGGTTTAGGGTTGTTGTAGCATCAAGGCTTCATGTAGACCGAAACAGCACTCAAAACAAACCAAAGATCCCAGAAATTGGCTCGAATCCTCAGATTTACTGTTAGAACCTGAGCCCCACCAGTAATCAGGTTCCCTCATACAAGCCTTGCATGGATACATCTTGCAACATACACAAGAATCCCGCCCGACGCCCCATTAAACCCGAAGGCACTACTTGGCGGTGTTCCCTGCACCCCCAACAAGCTCGAAGGCCCGCAAGGCTTTAGAAGAACCTACCCGGGGGTTCGGCTTCAGCGGGGTCATGTGAAGGAGCTGTGCACAACCCGAAGCTCTGAAAAGCCTCAAAGCAGGCCGTCTCTCGAAAGATGAGGAATCCTTCAGCTCCCCCGTCCCAAAACCCACAAACTTCTATGGAACCCAAGAGGAACGCCGAGGCGCATGGCGTCCACCTCCGCGCTGCGAGGCCTCACCTCCCAGACCTCCGGGAGGATGCCTGTCGGCTGAGCCGTGAGGTTGAAGGGTTTTGGGCGGAATGGGCTGAAGCTTAAAGGCCATGTAGTGCAAAGGGGGCCTACCGGCTCTGGGATTTAGAGCCGGGGGTGCTGAGAGAATGGGGGGTCAAGTCGCGAGGTTTCGATCCGCGTTGAGCATTTAGGGTTGAGGGTTGAGGAGAAATTGTTCCGAAAGCTCCTGCCTTATGGCAGCCCTTAAAGCAACAAACCCTCAAACCTAAACCCCAATAACCGTCCGTCCTTAGAGAACAGCCCTTGAACCTCGAAAAGGCAAAGTGGTCGACGAGGGGATGACATGTTCTCCAAATGGTCCATGAGTCTGAGTTGCACCCGGAAGCTCCAAAGCCTCTTGCTTAGGGTTTAGGGTTTAGGGTTTAGGGTTCAGGGTTCAGGATTTGGGGTTGAGGGGTTTAGGGTTTATGGTTTAGGGTTTAGGGTTCAGGGTTCAGGGTTTAGGGTTTAGGGTTTACTCAATACTCAAGGAACAGACCTTTCAATTCATGAGTCGCAGTAAGGATCCTTCGGGAAATGATGAGAAGTACGGTTGATGATATAAATCCTGCATTACCCATAATAAGGAATATACCATAAATCCCACAGTTTAGGGTCCTTAAAGTAATTCAAGATTTATATCCCTAAACCCTACACCCTAAATCTTAAACCCTAAACCCTAAACCGTATCATCAACCGTATCCTTCCTTCACAAAGCTTTGGAGTCGGGAGGAACCTGCAAAGCCTCAGCAGGAAAGCCTCGGGGCCGCGGAATCGAACTTGAAGGCTGAACGCTTCAGAATCCCAAACGGTTTAGGGCTTTAGGGTTTTAAGGTTTAGGGTTTAGGGTTTAGGGTTTTGGGTTTAAGGCCCTAAACTCTACCCCAAATCCGAAAACCCAAAATCCGACAAACCTGAACCCTAAGTACTTCTGGGCTGCGGCGCCACACCGGGGGGCCTGAATACGTCTGCGGACGCAGGGCTTCCATGACCAAGAAATCCTCAGCTGGTAGGGTTTTAGGGTTTAGGGCTTTAGGGTTTTAGGGCTTTAGGGCTTTAGGGTTTTAGGGTTTTAGGGTTTTAGGGCTTTAGGGTTTTAGGGTTTTAGGGCTTTAGGGTTTTAGGGCTTTAGGGTTTAGGGCTTTAGGGTTTTAGGGTTTTAGGGCTTTAGGGTTTTAGGGTTTTAGGGTTTAGGGTTTCCTCGGAGCAGAACTCCTAAGCTTAGGACGGAGCTGGACTGAGCGAAGGCTTTGCAAAGTCTACGGCTTAAAGAACCATTCCCTCTTTCGCGAGCCCAAGCATCCAAGTGCATGTACTTGAAGGCCATCCTCGGTTTGGGCACAGCGAGCTTCGCAGGGGTGCATCAGGACATCGGGCTTAAGAATCAATCTGTGCTCCGGACTCAACGGAGTCTGAAGTTTGCAGTTCTGGTTTTAGCAAGGCTGGCTGAACCCTAAGCCCTCAACTCTAAGCGCAAGTCTCAGGCTATAGGAGTCTGCTTTTCAAGGTTTAGGGGTGGCATACATGGGTGGCCCGCTATGTTGAACCCTAGAAGAAGCTATACAAATCTACAAGCAAACACGCGAACCTAGAACAACGTAAGACCACTCCGACAAGCCCTGAAAAGACCCCTGGTTGGAAGGTTCAGCCACGTCGGGTTTGAGGGTCTCTGCACTCAACCTTAGTATGGGGGGGCCTTAATGCTAATTTAAGGTTTAGGGTTTAGGGTTTAGGATCTTATTCCCCTGCAGTTTTCTGATACCACAGTTTTGGGAAAGCGCTGATAGAACCGTCGGCTGGCAGCAACAAGTCAAAAGCTCGGCAGACAGAAACCGCACAAACCCCAAGCAAGGGGGCAAGGTAGGGCTTTTGGGGTTTAGGGTTTAGGGTTTGGGGTTTAGGGTTTAGGGTTTAGGGCTTGAGCCTAGCCGATACTGAAACCTGAAACCCCTACCTGCCCACCCAAAAGACTTAAACCCTAAGCAGCAACACCCAAAGTCAGGTCACAGCGGGTCGTCTCGGAAGTCGACCCCGGCGTGGCTCGACGTGATGACGAACACGATCGACCTTTCTGCGAGGCTGCAGGGGTTAGGGTTTAGGGGACCCTAAACCCTAAACCCCTAAACCCCTAAACCCTAAACTTTTCAACCCCAAACCCTAAGCCCTAAACCCACCGCAGCCCTTTCTGTAGGGGTTTTTTTTTGCAAGGTTTTGGGGTTTGGGGCTTCGGGTTTCGGGCTCAGGGCCCCGGGATCTCCTAGCATACCGGAGCTTTTTGCGAATCCCCTACAGACCCCTGAACACTGTTTTGGGGGACACTTCCCCAAATAAATTCCGAGGACGGAAATCCTACCCCCTACTATGAATCCCGGGCTTGAATAGGGTGTTGGGACAGAGAGCTAGCAGAATTGAGGAGGCAAATCTAGGAATAGTCTTGCTAAATGTTCCGGCTTCTTTATTACCAGATCCAAACATGCCCTCAGTACTCAATCCCTTGCACCCTTAGCCCCAAAACCCTGAATCCTAACATCGCGATGAAAAAAGCATTGATTAGGGCGCCGGTGTCCTGTCAAGCAGCCCTCAGCCCAGCTCTCAAACCCTAAACCCTCAGGCCATAAAGCCCCTAAGCTTTCAAGACTCTCTGCCAAGAGACGGTGTTTCGAAATAAAGGTATTCTGTCCGGGCGGCCTGTGATCAAAGCATGGGAAGGGAGGAAGGCCGCTTCTGCTTCTGCTGCTGCTACTGCGGCTGCTAATGCGGCTGGTACTGCTAATGCTACGATATAGCGGTAGCAGTAGCAGTCGTAGTCGTAGTCCTAGTCGTAATCGTAGTCATAGCAGTAGCATTAGCAGCAGTAGTAGTAGTCGTCGTCGTCGTGGCGGTGGTGGTGGTGGTGGCGGTGGCGGTGGTGGCGTCAATGGAAGCACAGGCGTCAGGAGAAGGGAAGAGCCACACTACAAGATCCTCCAAACATGGCAGGTGCAGCCTGATTCCGGCAGTTGATCTCGAATCGAATCGACTTTGCCGTGTACTCCATCTTTCTCATCTCCTGCCAAGGCAGGTCTTCGGCTCAAGGGTTGCTTGGAAAGCTCCGGCTTTAGGCGCATCATTTTGATTTCCCGTGATAAAGCATAAACCTGCGAACGCACGGAAACTTGCCTCAAACCGCACGAACGAACAAAACATGGAGTATCCATCGGATTCTTCCTTCCAACACTCATACTCTACTCATACTCTAGCCAATGCCTGATGCTGAGGATCGTCATGGTCATCATGCTGATACGGAGGAGGATAACGATCATCACGATCACCATAGTGGTGGCGACATACGAAAAGCTATACTGTTTCTGCTGACATCGCCCTTCGGAAAGAAGGTTGACGACGCCGGCAGTTTCAGACTTGGGATCCAAGAGCCAATCTTGGAATGCAAGCAACGGCGAGAACTATGCTGATATACTCAGCAGTCATGATGGTAACCTTACGGCAATCCTTATAGTAACCCTTATAGAAGGCCTATACCTGTTTTCTTAAGCCTGATAAACGGCTTCTCCAGTAGGCAAACGTGTACAGGGTGTCGGGTTAGGTTTAGCATCTGAAGCAACACGCCCTGCGCAGAGTCTGACATTCCAAACGCTCAAGAACCTCGGCTGCTTCCTTTAACGGTGTTTGCCACTTGCACGCTCCATGGAGCGATGAAGGTTCGGGGCTGGGGGCTTGGACGTCAGGGTGCAGAGAAGCCCGAACCTCGGCCAGGTGGGCCAGAACCGGATCCCTCGCAAGACCCGTGACTCTGTGACACACAACGGTTGATGCAAGCAAGTACAGATCCAAACATTGAACCTCGCAGTCGTCACTGCAAAACCCTGAACCCTTGGATCCAGAGGCTCTAAACCTCAACCCTCAAGCCTAACACCTTCAAACTCCAAGGCCTTGAGCGGCCTGCCGCCACTTCCTTGAAAGATTTTTCTTGAGGCTCGTTCCAGGGGATTGAAGGAGTACCGCGTGATGTCAACTGACTACAACGCCCTATGCTGTGCTTCCCTCCCTAAACCCTAAAACCTAAACCCTAAACCCTGAATCCCGAGGGATATCAGAGGAAACCGCAAGGCTGGGGGTTGGGCTGGTGCTGTCGAAGGGCTCGACAGTCCATGCCTTCTGTGAAAAAAAAAGGGCCCTGTGCTGCTTTACGGTTACGGTTTAAGGTTTAGGGTTTAGGGTTTAGGGTTTAGGGTTTCGGGTCTAGGGTCTAGGGTCTAGGGTCTAGGGTCTAGGGTTTAGGGTTTAGGGTTTAGGGTCAGGTGTTGGGATTCAGGGCTTTCGCTTTCGGATCTCCCCTGCCGGGTGCCATGGGCGTGGCTGTCCCCACGAGCAAAAGTCACCGAAAAGATCGAGAAGAAAGTCAGCGGTATGTGGATTTTTGGGGGCTTTGGGTCTAGGGGTTTTGAGATTTAGGGTAAGTTGCACTCGCAAACTTCGAAACTTTCGGTCTTTCAAGGGCGATTCTCGAAAGAAGCAGCACTGGTCTTATGAAAGAGGCAGTACACGAGAGTACCAGCGCCGTGAATCAAACTCGCCCTTAAGAGGGACGTTCAGATTCTCATACTCTCGGTAGACAGCCAAGTACTCCGATACACCTCGAATTCCACCGTACACCCTGAAACTCGCGTTGGACAACCATTACACCCCAGTCGTAAGAAAGGATAACAAGTATAACATAAATAAACAATACACACCCAAAAAAAACCTAATCCCTAAGTATAACCCCAACCTAAAACAATACACTTTTTCGAAATGTAGCAAGGCTCCCAGGAAGATGTCCAGCATCTCAAACCGCTTGGAGCCACATCGCCGGGAGGCGGCAAGAGTTCGGTTGGAGTGCGGCTTCACCCGGACCTTTGGCTTAGCGTGCAAGGTTTCGGGTAGGGCTTCTTAGTGTAGGGCTTAGGGTTTAGGGTGTTAGGGCAGGTGGCTGTTGCGGTTTAGGGCTTTGGGTGTAAAGCGTGGGTTTCCGGTGCAGGGTGCTTGTCAATGCAATGGATGTTCCCAGAGATGCAGGCTTTAGGATTCAGGGTGTGTGTATGAAGAATTCCCACGAGCCGTACACTGCACCCTAGGAGAACACTCACTTCAACGACTTGCAACATGGCATTTCTCGGGTCGAAGATGAATCTGGACCCTCAAGCCCACAGACAGTCATATGGCAATCATAGGATTCCTTTCTCTGAGGCCTACAACTGGCAACCCTATGTTTTAATCCCCACCAGGCGGCTGTGGCAATGGGCGTGTCGTCCGGCAGGGCCACCATGAAGTAATCGAACCATTGCTGATCGACTTGGGGTCCTGCCGAGGCGAGTGGGAGGAGCTGGGATTCCCAGGGCAGGGTGAGAGTTTGAGTGTTCAGGGCCGAGGCTCCGAAGCTTGTCTAAAGAGCTCTAAGCCTCAAGATTCTCGGCTTGGGTGCAGGGATCCACGCATGAGGGCGGTTCGCCTTTGGTTTCTGGGCTTTGCGGCGTAGGTTCTGGCTCGAGGGTTGAGGGATTTGGGGGATGCGCGGCGACATTTCGTGTGGGACAGGGCCGAGAAAGCGGACGACTTGTCCACCCCACACGTCACCTTACACTGAAGCCTATACTGAATCCCAAACCCTTGAACTCTCACGGGCGAGCGCCCCATACCCACGCGTAAACACTCAAAGCACTCTGCTGTATGCCCGGAGGCAGTGACAGACACGAAACCTAGAATCCCAGAGCCCTATCTCAACAATTTTGAGTTTCGGGCTTCCCTAAATCCGAGCAAATCCTAAACCTTACAACCTAAACCCTAAGCCTAAAACCTAAACCCCACGACCCGAAACCCTAAACCCGGTGCTTCAGCTTTCACTGAGCTTTGCAGGAGTTCCTGGGAAGACGCGGCCATAGAGGCGCAAGTCCTTAGCAAGGGCTCGGGGTCTTTTTGAAGGCTTTCTCTTTAAGCGTTCGGGGGTCTGGGGCTTAGCCGCAGATGCTTCCGATGTTGAGGGTTCTAGGGGTTTGGGGTTTGGGGTTTAGGGTTTAGGGTTTAGGGTTTAGGGTTTTGGGTTTAGGGTTTTGGGTTTAGGGCTTAGGATTTAGGGCTTCCGGGCTTAAATCTTACAGGGGGTGTTCGGCTTCATGGCTTCATGGTTGAGGCTTCCGGAGCCTTATAAACCCCTAAAGGCCCTAGCCCCACGTCGCCTCGCGACCGGGAGAAGACCCTGAAACCCTAAACCCCTAAACCCCTAAACCCGTAAACCCCTAAACCCCTAAACCCCTAAACCCCTAAACCCCTAAACCCCTAAACCCCTAAGCCCCTAAACCACTAAAACCCTAAACCCTAAACCCTAAAACCCTAAAGTTGCAGGCGAGGCACTGGCGTGGCCAGTAAGAGCAGCTCCTGCCGCAAGGGAAGCCAGAACTTCCACTTCTGCCCACCTGGGCGATGGTTGGGGGTTTAGGGTTTAAGGCTTTTCAGGGCTTATAGGGTTTATAGGGTTCAGGATTTATAGGGTTTATAGGGCTTATAGGGTTTATAGTTATAGGGTTTATAGGGTTTATAGGGTTTATAGGGTTTAGGGTTCATAGAGTTTAGGGTTTACCTAAGGTTTTTAGGGGTTTTAGGGGTTAGTCTTTATGGCTTAGCTGCAACATCCCAAACTTCATGAGCCCTCCCAAGCGAAGGCATAAGGACGCACGAAACATATTATTACAGGGCCCTCAGACCCCAAAACTGGCGTTTGGCAAGGGCTCAGAAATCCCTACCACCTTCCTAAATCCCAAACTAAGCCAGTGCTCTGAACAGAATGAAACCTAGCAAGCTCCACGAAACAGACCTCTCTCCCAAGAGTCCGAACTTCTCACCCTCGACCCAGAAACCCAACCTAAAGATGACAAAACCAAGCAACTAAGGCTAAGGAAACCCTGACAAAAGATTGCATGCGGCGCTGAAGAAGCAATGAGACCTCCTAGAGCAAAGACCGCAAATCTGAAAGCACCACTCAGTCCAAGGCTACCTTCCCTACTATCAGCCCAAAGTGCCAAAACAACCCTAACTAAACCAAAAAAGCCGAAAAGCAAACACCGTACACTAAAGACTCAGGCCAAAAAAAACAAATTCCTGAAGCATTTAATCGACAAAGTCTGCACCCTGCCAACCCAAGAAGCACCCACGTACTTCCCAAATCCCGAAACGCTCCAAAACCCTACAGCTCTTAAAACCAAGAACCCCAGTTCCTAAAAGCTCCCCAAAACCCCAGGACCCTAAACCTCATCAAACCCCAATAGTCTTTCCCAACATCCAAGCCCGCAAAACCATGCAACCCCTACTGGCCGTGTACTCTCCCGAACTTCTGCCCACTGCGCCGAACATAGCCGCCTCAATGATTAGAAGAGGTTCTGGTGATCTTATACTGAAAATTGAATCAGGAAACCTAGGAAAAAATGTTGGTTATGTTGTCCGGCTTCCATGTTCTGGATGAACTGCTACAAGTATATCTTACAAGAATATTGTATTGTAGTAGAAATATTACATTGTAGAAATCTTATATTGTATATTGTATACATGCTGTACTGAAACAATATAATATGTCATATATTATCATATCATATCATGTCATATCATAACACACCACATCATGTCATATCATGTAGTACCATATCACATTGTATCTTATCATATCAATATCATATTATGATTTTTTTAATAGATTGTAATTATAATGTATGTTCTAGAAGCCACCACGCCGTAGACCGCAAACCAAGGCACCGAAGTAAGTGACCGGGTCCCCCCCGGTAAAGGAGCTCGCTGGCCCGTAGTTCTGGATGGCGGCCCCTTCGGAGGGTTTCGGAGTGCCACTTCATGAGTTCGGGTTGAAAAAGAAGGGTTTGCTGAAGTATATAGCGCGCGACTGTCTAGGGTCTCCTCGGGTTTACCTAGCGTTTGAGGGTTGAAGGTCGGACTTAGGGCTTACACGGGGTTCAGGGTTTAAGGCTTTCGTGGGGTCTCGGGCTCCGGACACGGCCCACACTCCGTCCAGCCGGGCACCGTGCCTGGTCCGTAGGCGTTCTCCAAAGGCGGCGAGATCTGGAAGCAAGAGCATACGCAATTTGGGGCTTGGGGCTCAGGGCCAGTCAGGGTTCATGAAGGGGCCCTGAACCCGAAACCGTCGGGTAGCGAATTCGCAGGGCTCTAGGCAGAAGGAAAAACCCAAAATGAACTCGACCAGCCGCGCCCTGACCGAATCCCGAACGCCGCTTCCGCGAGTGCGGCTGCAAGAGGTATAGGGATCTGTGCCTCTGAGGTTCTTTATAAGTTCGTTTAGGAAAGTTTGCCTGTAACCGAAAAGACCTACATTTTTAAGGAACTATATATAGAAACCATAATAAGGAACCCGAAAAAGGTAGGTCTTTCCGGCTACAGGTAGGGCTTGGGGCTTAGAGGCCTTTAGATGTAAAGTTGAAGAGAATCTCGCTCTCCTTTCAGGTTTGGGGTCTAGGCTTGCAGCACAGCCACCGTCCAAGTGCTGTAGGTCGTCAAACGCCTGGTCAAGACAGCAGAAACTCCTTACGTCAAACTCTAGATCGATCTTGGTCGTCCTGGCTCAAAAGCCGTTCAAAAGCCTCAACCCCATGATCCTAGATTCTTCGTGAGATGATCGTGCCGAATTACTCTGAGGACGAAGAGAATAACCCACTTTTAAAGCTGCACAAGTTTTTGCAGGTAGAACTATTCAACACCAAGCCACCAAGCGAGACATACTTCCACAAATGCCAAACAGAAGCTTCAAGTTGTTGTTATCACATGCCCTGGCCTCTGTTCTTCAGTGTCTTTGGCTGTGGCGACTCAGTTTGGGATTCTGTTGGGGAAATCGGCTGCCGATGCTGCTGTTGGACATGTAGTAAGCTTAACGAGCACCCTGCAAGCACAAATGTGAACATGAAAACAATCCCTCTGTCCAACAAGAGCTTGACATGACCGCTCATGCTAACTAACCGCTGAACAGTTCCACGCATCCGAAATCCGAAGCCCCTCTACCCCCTGAAATCGCCCAGCCGTCGTGAACTCATAGAGTCACAAGCGGGATTTAGAGTTTAGTTTAGGCCTCACGGTCAAGGAAAAACTATGGAGTTGAGGACACCTGACTCCATTTTTTTGGGCGCGGGCTCAGGGTTCCGGGGGGGCGTGACTAGTTGCCACAAGCTGTGCATTCTTGCCTCGCCGTAATCGTAACGGTTCCAAAAGCCGTGATCTCAACCTTGGATTTAGGTTGGGTACTGCCCCCATGCAGTAACAGTCCTTCATAAGGGGTACTAGTTAAGGGCCTTACATATCTATCTTAGAAGTATTGCTCAACTGTTACTGAGTGGGGGGAGTATCCAAGTTTAGGATTTCGGCTCCTCGCTTTGTGGGTGCGGTACACTTGAAGCTGCCGAATGGTTTGGGGCTTAGGGCTTAGGGTAGGGTGTGGGGCTCGGGGTGTCTTCAGCGATGGCTTAAGCCTTAGCCTTGACAAGCCGCGTGCCCTGCTCCGACTTTTCGGGCGGAGGTTGTCGCTTGCATGGGTGGAGTGTCCCATGAACTCGAAATGCTAAACCCTGAACTCCGTAAGAAAGCCCTCAGCTGCTTAGGTTTCTAAAGCAGGAGCGCGGCCCGTCTTGGGAAACTTGGGCTTAGGACCCCCAAAGCCCCACTGTCTTCTTAAGAAGCCTGGGTCCTTCCTCTGCGACTGCATGGAACTTACCGTCAGCATAGTTAAATGGCGTGCTTCGTCTCACACATGGCAGCTTAAACTCGGGGTTCCCCAGCGAAACTCCATAGACCTGTCTCTAGAACCCCACACTATACCACCTGCTGCAACCATATCAGCTCTTGTGGCAGCCGCATAAAATCCCAAAAAAATCCAGAAAAGCGCTCAAAAAGCGAAAACGTCTGAAGAGTAAACCGTGCTAATAGAAAACCCTAAACCCCTAAACCCTTAGAAGGCTCTACGTCTTGCTGCATTCCGGGGCACGAACTCGTAGAACCTGGGCTGACTCGGCCGCGAGATGCGGATGATGTCACCGATGCTGAAGCCAGCGTTGCTGTCCACAATGAGCCTCAGCCAGTCTCGGGCCCTCCAGACGGTGGCTTCAGTGTTAAACCCTAAACCCTAAACGTTTTAGGGTTTAGGGTTAGGCTTTAGAGGGTTTACCAAGGTTTTTCAGGCTTAGAGAGCTGGGTTTCGGTGTCGTGGCTTCAGTGTTGAGGTTTCAGGATTTAGGGAAAGTTTCGGGCTTAGAACCGAGCTCGGGACCCTTAGAAAAGAGCGCTCGACAGAATCCTGCACCTAAACCAAGACCCCCCGACCTAAAGACCTGAGAACCTGTCTCTTTTTCAGCTCCGAGATTCCTGTATACTCGCAGATCCTGAGCCCTCAAACTATCTCATTGAAGCCCATAACTCCGCCCAGCGGCACCGTGTCGCCGGCGGAGACCTGGGTTGTGAGCGTCGGCTCTCCACTGCGGTTCCGGCTTCGGGGTTTAGGGATGTGGGGCTTAAGTCGCTGCGTAGCGTCACCCTAAACAAGGGGCTGCGCAGCATTCATCCTAGACAAGGGCACTTCTTCACTAGCGCGCACATGTACACAGAAGCGGGAGATCCTTGATCCTTTCGTGTGCTGTGCCTCGGCAGCCCTTGATCCAAACCCAGAAAACCTGAACCCCAAAGCCCGCAACCCCTCAGACACACGCCTAGTTCATGAGGACCTAGGCCCAAGACCATTCCATGTTCGATGTGCCTGACGGCCTCTTAGAATTCTAGATTTTTAGACTCCAGGATTTATCTTGCTGGGTCCAAGCCTTGCAGCTTTCGATATGGAAGGAGGGGCTCAGACTCCAGGACTGTGCTTCAACTAGAACCGAGAAGTTTCGCGTCATGCCAACAAGCTCTGAGCCACATGCTGACGACTCACCATAACAACACGAGATATCCACAGAGCCCAAACTCCCGGTCAAAATTCTTGTCGAGTCTCCAAACCCCAACATGCTGTGACAATTTACATGCAGACATGCGGCCGAAAACTGCAGCACAGACGTCATTCCGGTTGTGGTGGTCATGGTCGTCGTGGTGACCGTGGCAGAGGTGGTTGTCTGTGTGGTCACCGTCTCCTTAGCAGGAAGCTTGAACTTCAACTTCATATCCACAAACTCCCCGCACATCAGCGGGGTGAGGCTCGTCGCGGTCCCTACAGGGCCGGGGCCAAAGGCGTAAGCCTTGAGCCCTGACATGGGGCCGAGGACTACAAGTACGAGAGCTACTATCATATGCAAAAGATGAGGAGCGTCATACTATGAACACTATATGAATGTCTGCAAAAAGACGCAATGATGATGGTGATGATGTTAAAAATGCTGCTCATGATGATGGTGATTATGAGGATGATGGTGTTGATGATACGGTGATGATGACGATGATGATGATGTTGATGATTCGCAGCTGCAGCAGACTTAACATAACGAGAAGAGCAATACAAGGAACAAAACAGCATACCGAGAATAATACTCATTAAGCAGACCTATGTTCATGACAAAAAGCAACTAGAGGGACACTGCGAACATCTGTAGTATCAGTAGCAAGACACGCTTCTCACACAACTCCTGTTGAAGACTGCAGTATTGCCTCTAGTCACTGTAGCCGTTACGACAAAGCACATGATGCGAACAAGCGTAAAAAAATAAATCAAATGACTATGACTCCCATGACCATGATAGCGGCACCGACGCTTGTGGCCTGTAGCTACTAAGCATGACGGGTGTGAACAGCTTTCCGAAAGAGACAACAACCCGAACTGACGTCGCCGTGGAAGAATGGACCTAACTGTCTTCCTGCCAAGGCTCACTCGTCGTTGTCTGCCTCGGGACTTAGACTTGTGCAGCAGAACTGTACGAGGCGATGGGCCCGGCTGCACATAAGAAACGGTTTAGTGGGTTTAGAGGGTTTAGGGCTTTGGGGTTTAGGGTTTAGGGTTTAGGGGTATAGGGTTTAGGGTTTAGTGGGCCTGAAGCCTGTGCCCACCAAAGGTTTCAAGGCCCCAGACCCCAACGGCCAACAGAACCCCAGGAAAGGCAGCATCTGACTGCATTAGACGAGAGTGTGCGAAGGTTCGTGGCTGGTGACAGGCGAGGTATAAGAACCTTATGTGCGAGTTGTGCTAGTCCAGCACACCACGCAAGCCGGCTCCAGACCAGTGCACTGTATGGCCACTGCAAACACGAGATCGAATCCAAGCAACATCAGGACTTGTTGAAACACGAAACAGCAGGGATGCATAAGGTTCATGTGAAGATCTGTCTTAAAGTCTCAGCAAAAGGCGCCTGACAAGACTGCTGCAAACTATGTTGAAGAGAAAACTCTCTGAGAACGGCGCGTGGTGACGGTTGAAGACGTGGTCAGGAAGGACGTGGTGGTTTCAGTTTGCGTCGTCGCAGTCACGGAGGTTGTGGTTTGACTTGTCTCGGTCAACGAGCTGGTTGAAGTGGTACTGCTGAAAGTGGCTGTAGTAGTCGCTGAGAAAGTGGAAGAGGTGGATGTCGTTTGAGTTTCACTGGTCGTCGTCCGTGTCGAGGAAGTGCTGGTTGTTTCTGTGCGAGTCGTCGTTGTGGACGTGGGCACTTCGCACACTACGTCCATGTCCTCGCCGGCTCCGACACAGCAGCAAAGTCCTTGGAAGCCAAAGAAAATAGGGCTGAAGGTCTACACTTTCGAAACTTCCCGGTGCAAAACTAAAAATCCAAGGCAGCACATGTTCAAAACACCGGACTGGAAACTCACCAAAGTTCCGACATCAAGACTACGAGCAAGTTTCACAATGCTAGCAGCCTGCACAGCTAAAAAACTGTAACATCCATCGTTTAACAAAGGAAGGAAGGAAAAGCATAAATAAAAAACAAGCAAGCAAGCAAGCAAGCAAGCAAGCAAGACCGCACAAACATCTTACTGTCGCTGTGCATCCAACTCAGCCTTCGCCCCCTACCAGCAGCAGCAGCAGCAGCAGCAGCAACACCAGCAGCAGCAGCAGCAGCAGCAGCAGTAGTAGTAGTAGTAGCAGCAGCAGCAGTAGTAGTAGTAGTAGTAGTAGTAGTAGTCGTGGTGGTTTTGGTGGTGGTGGTAGTGGTAGTCGCAGTAGTGGCAGTAGTAGTAGTAGTAGTAGTAGTAGTAGTAGTAGTAGTAGTAGTAGTAGTAGTAGTAGTAGTAGTAGTAGTGGTAGTAGTAGTAGTAGTAGTAGTAGTAGTAGTAGCAGCACTACTATTATTACTACTACTACTACTACTACTACTACTACTACTACTACTACTACCACTACTACTAGTGGTAGTCGTGGTAGAGTGGTAGCAGCGGCGGTAGTGATGCTAGTGGTAGTAGTGGTAGTATTGGTAATAGTAGTTGTCGTCGCAGGGATACACACTTGCTGCCCAAGATCGCTCGGAGTGGGTCTCACCTTGGGCACATGACTTTAGATATCGGCTTCTTCATCCAATCGCCACTACGGGCTTCGCAACCTGCTAGCCTTTCATCTGGCACTGATTCATTCTGGATGGCTGTAGTTGCTTTCGCTTATGATAGACATCGGCCATGGCTGCTGGATGGAAAAGGTTGGGGCACCAGCTAGACAACACTAGACCAGGGTCTCAAGCACGCGGTGGAATACACAAAGCCCAAAGATGCGAAAGTTATCCAAAGCACTGCGCAAGTTGCGCGGGCGCCGGGTCTGGGACCCTTCTTTGTGCTTGTTCCAAACCGCCTAGCCTGAAGCCTGAACCCCTCTAAACCCTAACCCTAAACCTTAAACCCTAAACCTTAAACCTTATTAAACCTTAAACCCTAAACCTTAAACCTCAAACCCTAAACCTTAAACCCTTTAAACCCTCAACCCTACAGGCACCCCCCAGAGGGAGCTCCGGAACTTCAACTGTAAGCATCATTGGTTTTTCTAGCACCGATAGCTCTCTATCTGCTATCTGCGGTACAATACGCTTCAGAATCCAAGTCAAATCGCTGGGGCCTTCTAGCGCTTCAGGGCTTAGGATCCACCCTTTGATCCCTTCATCCCCTGCCTTTCGAACGTGCATCCGAAACCCGAAAGGCTTGAATCCTAAACCCTAAACCCTAAACCCTAAACTGAACCCCTAGACTTTGATCCTGAACTAACGAAGCTCCCGACTTCGCCAAAAATACTCTGAAAAATGCGGAATCTGCTTAGGGTCCAGGGCTCCAGGTTTTCTCCTCTACCTCAAACCCCGAAGCCCCACCTAAACCCTAAAATCCCTGACACCCTGCGCCCGTTAACGCAAACCGGAAGCCCCGAAGGCCCAAGCAAAGCTCCCACAAGGGCCGCCCAAGCGGCTCGCCGAGCATTCGCTCAAGCTTCCATCCGAGAGACAGGCCCGGCCTATGAAAGGATCTTCGGGCTTAGGGTCTAGGGTGTCGGGTTAGGGTCTCGGGCCAGCGGCTTAGGGCTTTTTGGGTTGGGTGGTTGAAGGTCGTTTTCTTGTCGGTTCTTTTCCTCCTGGCCTTGGTTGAAGGCTTAGGGTTCAAGGTTTAGTGATGCTTAATCAGATTCCTACAACCTCACTTAAGAGGTGAGTCTCCGGGGGACGGTTCTGAACTCGACGCGGTTCGAGGGATTTGCAATTCTGCGGGTTCCGTGTCTCGGCAACGGTGTTTCTGAGCCTGATAATCGACGCATTACACAACCCGACATGAATGGAGGCAAGGGGAAACAAGCCTGGAAAATACAGGCACTGGCCACCTACCTGTTGTGGGAAATGTCGGCATTGAACTCGAAGAAACAAGAACCCTTGCAGTGGAAATAACAAATTTGCTATCTGGTGGAATAATCTGCAGTCATGATGCGGAACTGCAGCACTAACCTTACCACAGCCCTCAGAGTCCTAACAATGATGCTGAAAAAAACAAAGCAGCTTTACTTGTATGATTATGTCTACTCACAATCCCTGCACCCTAACCTTAAGGCTTCGGACTCGACGCGAGGCGTGAGTGTTTGGATGTACGTTTGGCGTTTCGGGTCTGCGGGGTTTTTGTTGAAGGCTCGGGAATCTAGATTTGTCTAGGGTCTCCTGCCACATGCCTATGTAGAAATCGTCCGCCGTGTAGAGCAGCATCTGCAAGGGTTCGCTGGTTACCTGTCGCAGGGTTGCGCTCACTATCTTGAGGAATTCATCATGGTCCTTTAACAGCCACAGTACAAGATGGATCCCGGAATATCCCTGCACCCTGCTCTAATCATTTATGTCGCTAGCGTCATTCTCAGGTCTTCGGTACAGGTGGGAACTGCAAGCAAACCCTAAACCCTGAACCCTAAACCGGAACCCTGGACCAGAGGATGCAAAACCTATGCTACTCTGAGTTGCACACGACTTACAAGGGATGAATCAGGGGCAAGGACAGTTGTACGATTTCGCGGAAGCAAAAAAACACACAGGCACACCCCCGAAACTCGATGTCTCTTGTTCTCGGGACCCTAAGCCCTCATCCACAAAGTCTACAGCTTCGGTGAGAGAATCATCTTTGATGCGGCCCCTGTGCTTACACTGGTCCCAATAAACAGCTGGAATCATAGGTTTGGGCACAGGATGTGGTGAGATGGAGAGCCGAACAACATCTAGTTCGTCGCCGTCTCTACCACGGATCACAGCCTCTGTCACACCTGCAGCAGGAAAACCGCTTTAACCCTAAAGCCCTTAATGCAGCAGAGATGCAAATGGAAGGTCCGGCGTATAGTCAAAGTCACATTTGGTCAAAGAGAACGAGTCCAGAACCTGGTCGGTGGGGTTCAGCGGCTCAAGACGTAAGACTGCACGGGGGCTTCAGGCACGAAAGGTTTATCTACTGCCTAACCATGCCTTTGCCTAAGTGCTACATGGTAGCGGTAAGGCTACGGACCCTCCAAAAATCAGCACTTTGAAGGCATGGTTGAAGATTCTTCTGGGCAGTGGTCGCGATATGTCGGCAGCAACACAGTCTCCGAAATCGTCGAGACCGAACGCCCCTTACCTCTCGAAAAGACGACCTCCTCGACCTTCCTAGGTCTAGGCCTAACCCTGTGCAGAAAAGCCAGCACGGCCGGATCCTCAGACTCAGACTTTCGGCACTTACATCAGCAAAGGCAGGCGTGGCTACAAATATAGTTCATTATATGGAACATGTTTTTTGCATATAGGTAAAGAGAGAAAGCTTGTAAACAGAAAGCCTCTTGCACTTGGCTCAGAAAGCCTCTTGCACTTGGCTTCATCGTGATGCCAGCCCTGAAGCCCTGCAGAGATGCAGCCGAGAAAGCCCAGTTCATCAAATACTCCGAGGAGATCATTCTCATCTTCTCCACAGTGCACGTCTTGCCAGCGGCCGTGCAGACCGCGTCGCAGGTTTCGCCTGGATGGGGTTTAGGGCAGTTTAGGGATGTTCTAAAGCAAGACTCCTTTGAAGGGTGTGACCGGAAAGGGGTTGCATTGAACATGGCTGAAGGTAGGGTTTGGCCTGGGGTTTAGGGCTCAGGGTGAAGTACTCATGCCTTTTTGAGGCGCAGGGCCACCTCCGTGCCTGATACTTGGGTCAGGGCTAATATTTGGGATTCAAGGTATAGTTTAGGGCTTAGGATATGGGGTCTAGGGCTGGCTTACTGCATGCTTTGTCCTTGAGATTTCAGGGTTTAGGACGAAGTAGGGTTGGGGCTAGGTATAGTAATGTCTTTGAAACAATACTAACAATAGACCAATGGTGACAACAATAACAATAACAATGAAACATGGCAATAAGGCTAGCAAGTCTTAAGCTTTGGGCTTTGGCAACGTCAAGATGGAGTTCAAGGGATGTGGGGTTTCGGCTGGGGTTTCTGAGGAAAACTTGAACGTTGAGGCTTCTTCAGACATGTGGAACCCTCAACCCTGAACCCTAAACCCTAAACCCCCACAAACCCGATCACATCTCGCTCCCGACAGTCTCCACCCGTAAAAACATCCCAACCAAACCACCCACCCAAACCGCCAGGCGCCCCGAGCCTGCGGCTCCGAGGGTCCATGCACTGGCGCCGGGAAGCACTCCGAGCCTTGGCTTCGGACGAGGGGTTGATCCAACCTTTCTGAAAGAGTACGACCAAAGCGATAAAAAAAGGATCACAGTGATAGAAGAAAACATGAGGGCCGCAAGCCAATCCCAAAACCCTGAACCAAAATTGACAACCCAAAACCGGAAAACAACGTGCTACATACATCTCCAACACCCAAATTTGCCATACTCCCTAGGCCTTCAGCCCAAACTTCCGAAACCCAGATTGCACTTCACAGAAGTTCACGGTTGCCTGAAAACTTGGTGCAGCACTCGTTGTGATGATAGCAGCAACGACAAGCAACAACAATTCGTCATCATAAGATCTTGAATGGCTACCACCATAAGTGTAAAAAAGAGGAAAAAAACAATAAAGTTTTTACGGTATAAACGACCAGACAGTTGTTGTGGCAAGCAAACACTATCGTGATCCTTGGTGTCCTGAAAGGGCACCAATGTTACTGTTCCCGTGGTTACCATTCTCGCTATCCCTCTTATTCCTTATCGATGTTGATGATGGTGACGATGGTGGTAACATCCGGAGAGCTACTCCGAATATTGCATGTAGGCATGTTTAAAAGTGGTACTTCCCCCAAATGTTTTGTTGGCTTGCTGCTGTGACATCGCCCTAGATCGACCCTACTGCGCTTACAACTTACAACCGAAGCTCTCAAGATCATCTTCATAACATCTGTGAAAGTTCTCGTTGTGATGCGAAAAAACTCCGCCTCCTGTATCTGAAGTTCAATCCTTGAACCCTAAACCTCGGAAGGTGAGGCACAATAGCAAAAAAGGCCATTGCACCAAACGCAAGGTTGCCAAGCGAGCCATGCCGCTGGTGAGAAGGTTTTATACCAACGAATTCGGTGGACTGACATGTGATGTTGAAGTGTGTGGGGGTTACGTACTGGGACATGTTCCCACAACATTTACCAAGGGATGTCGCCTGCTGTGTTTGTGATCTCGACACTTCAAAACCCTCGAGAAAACAGTCTGCGAGTAGAACCTTCTGCACCATGATCCCTGTTGGACGTGCAAAAGTTGCCCGATTTAGATGTTCCTATATCGCGAAAACTTTCCCTTCAACGCAAGAGGCTCGACTCTGCACCCTTTACACCACTCCCGCAACACTTCAACATCAAAAATGTTCCCTAGCGTAAGCACGAAGACCTTTCGTGAAGCTCCGGTACCAGAAGCTTGTAATTTCTGCCTCAGAAGAAAATAGCAACAACATTTTTGTCTTGTGAAGATCAAAAAAATCTCCAAATTCACAACATCCATATATGAGTTCTGGTCAACCCAACATGTCTGTTATAAAACGTCTGGCATGCTTCAAAAAGACAACATCAACTCACCCGTACTTCCCCGGGTGGGCGGAAACGGCTACGAGAAAATATCCCTCATTTGCCGGGTTGAACATGCCAATGCTGCAGCAGTCGGAATGATGATAAACAAATCATGTGTCAAGACGGGATTCGAGCAATCTCGATGTGTCTGTGTCGACAAAGTTTGCGTCACACAAAACGCTGTTTGCCAAACGGACATAAGGTCCACCTCACAAGACACACAACTTTCAAGATCCGGTACAGCAAGAGCCAAATTTAATGTGGACGACCATCATGTCGTTTATAAAGGGTGCACGTCTGCATATGCACTCACGTCAAGTTGCAAAATCTGGCAAACAGCGGAAACCATGCAGACATCAGGCATGTAAACATGAGCGCTCACACACTGCCTCAAAAACCTTGTTTTAAATGATGACGGAAAACAGATCCAGATGCCGAATCTACGACAGTCTGTTCCTTTAGCTTCGTGGCGAGGGCTAGGGAAAGACCGCGCAAAGCGAAAAGTTTTGGAAAACGCGACCGGGAAAATCACATCAAATCAAACATGCAACACTCTACCAGGATGCAAGCCCAAAGAAAATCATGAAAAAAATCAGCAATCTGAAACATGCCTGATTTAAGATGCGCGGTTTGTCACATGTACAGCAGAATAACACAAACAAGCGCAAATGGAACCATCAGCCATCTGGCAACGAAGTGAATAAAAGTGAGCATGGTAGGCACTGCACATATGATACAAGTAGTCTCCGGTCCGGCTGCGTGTCTTCTGAGTCCATCAAGAACACGAAGGTTAAAAGGAAGAATTTGCTTTTCTCCACAGAGGAAAAGCAGTTGGGCACTATGATGCCGGCCTCAAACTGGCAAACCGTTCCAATATTGAGGTAGCTGGGCAGAGCTTTGATCCCAAAAATGCTGCTTGTGAGCAAATGGCCATTTCTCCAAACTCGCTTTGGGCCAGCCACATTTGCATTTGGAATCACAAAAAAAACTGGTCTTGGCACTGCCGTTTGACGCAAAGCGTTCGGTTTTTCCTCTCTCTAGGGAGGGTAGGCCCAGCTCCACACACACAGCACTTGCTGGGGCCATTTGCAGCCATAGCTCAGAATTCTTCACTTTGGAGCTTCTCAATAGTGGACTCTCTTGCCAACAGGCAGCACTCTTGTAGGGGCTCAGAAGAGCTTGCAATTCGGAAGACGGCGCGCTTCCAAGCAACTCCGAGCTACTTCGCAGAACTCCGAGCTACTCCGAGCTACTCCGAGCTACTCCGAGCTACTCCGAGTGGGGGGCGCCCAAGAACTCCGAGCTACTCAGAGCAACTCCGAGCTGCTTTCAGCCATTCGAATAGGGAGTACCAAGCTCCCTGGAAATCGCAGGAAGCTTGGTACTCCCAATTTTTGAACTCCGAGCTACTCCGAGCCACTCCGAGCGGCTACTAGAGTTCTCAGAGCTCTCCAAGCGGCTACTCAGAGCTACTAGAGCTTTCAGAGCTCGAAAAAAACTTCGCAGGCCTCCGAGCTACTCCGAGTTAGGGGCGTCCAAGAACTCCGAGCTACTCAGAGCTACTCAGAGGACTGCGAGCTGCACCGAACACTTTCGGGAAACTGTCCTCGGGACCTGACCGAATATTTTCGAACTCGCAACTCCGAGCTAGGGGCGTCCAAGAACTCCGAGCTACCAACCTGCGAGCCTAGAGCCTGCCGTCTCCGGAATTGCAAGCTCTTCTGAGCCCCTACTAGAGTGCTGCCTGTTGGCAAGAGAGTCCACTATTAAGAAGCTCCAAAGTGAAGAATTCTGAGCTATGGCTGCAAATGGCCCCAGCAAATGCGGTGTGTGGGGAGCTGGGAATACCCTCCCTAGAGAGAGCGCGGAAGTTGTGGAAGTCCCCACCCAAAGAGTCTCCCCCAATCCACGGAAGTCGTGGAAGTCATGGAAGTCCCTATAGAGCGTTTGAAAGACTCTATCTCAGACCATGGATGTCATGGAAGTCATGGAAGTTGTACAAGACGGTCCTTAAAGCTCTTTTGCAACCCTTTTTGGACACAAAATCCTCCATAAGCTCAGCTTCCACAACTTCCATGACTTCCATGGTTTGGGGGAGACTGTTTGGGATGCTCTATGCAGACTTCCATGACTTCCATGACTTCCGTGGTTTGGGGGAGACTCTTTGAAACGGTCTATGGAGACTTCCACAACTTCCGTGACTTCCATGGTCTGGCGGATCTGGGCCTACCCTCCCTAGAGAGAGAAAATTTCCCGAGCTGGACGTCAAAGTGCTGTCCAGCTCGGGAAATTCACCTTGAGTCCACATGAGTCCACATGAGTCCACATGAGTACTACATGAACCGTCGCGCTGTGGAGCTGACAACACCCGACCCAGAGAGAGCAACCCTGGCAAAGACACTCGGAAAAAATCCCCGAGCTGTCGGTCAAATTGACCGACAGATCCCTGAAATTTTACGGGTTTGATCCCGGGAATCGCCCGGTTTCATCCCGGGTATCGCCCGGTTTGATTCCGGGGATCCCCCGGTTTGGTCATGTGGACTCATGTGGACTCATGTGGGACTCATGTGGACTCATGTGGATTCGAGGGGGCGCAGCCACCAGTAGTCCCACTGAGTAGCTCGCAGGCCCATGCCCCCGCTGTTTACAAAGTTCGGCCACTGCCAAACTTAGCCAGATCTGGCTAAACCTGGCAGTGCCACAAAACGCGCTTAATTTCATCAAAAAACCGGCCACTGTCATCATTAGTCAAAACTGGCTAAACCTGGCAGTGCTCCAAAACGCGCTCAATTTCATCAAAAAACCGGCCGCTGTCGTAATCAGCCAAATCTGACTAAACCTGGCACCGCCCCTAAATGCGCTCAACTTCATCAAAAAACCCGGCCGGTGGTAGAATTAGTCACAACTGACTAATGATGACACCGCCCCCAAAAAGCGCTCAACTTCATCAAAAAACCGGCCGGTGCCATAATTAGCCAGAACTGGCTAAACCTGGCACCGCTCCAAAACCGCGCTCAACTTCATCAAAAAACCGGCCACTGCCGTCATTAGCCAGATCTGACTAAACCTTGCCACAAGTCACAAAACGCTCAAAAGTTCGCTGCTGGTGGCCCGGGAGCACCCCATGTAGATGTGCTTCATGGTGAAATGGGGAGACTCCACGTCGCAGAGCCAAACCCGGCCCCTGAGGGTCAGGCCCTGCACGGAAGCGTAGGTGATGGCGCTGCAAAGGCGGGTGTGCTTCAGCAGCTCCCGGGGCTCGAAGCTCTGCCCGCTTTCCAGCGTGACTCGCTCTCCCACTTCGCTGACGGTGACGAAGACGCCCTTCTGCACTTTGCCGCCGGCGCCCACGAGCCGCAGGCCCGGCCAGACCCTCATGGTTTGGGGCGCATTGGTGCCCGCCGTCTCCGGCCCGGCGTACTGCACCAGCAGCGCATCCTCTGGCGCTCGCCTGCGATTCTCTCGCTCGTTGATCTGCAGTCGCTTGGCGTGGGAGATGACCAGGCAGACCTCCGGCTCGCCCCTCCGCGGGAAGCGCTGCCGGGCCATCTGCACGGCTTCGCGCAGAGGCACCTGCTCTGCCTCGTCCACTCTCAGCCATTGAAGGAAGGAGAAGACCCCCTCGTCGAAGCGCCAGCGCTCCGAGAGCTCGTGGCACCACCCCCCCGCCAGATCATGCAGCAGTTGGCTGTCCTTCAGCTCCCTGCACACCTCCGCCCCTGCGAAGGAATCTAGGACGGCGGGTAACTGGCGGAAGTCTCCGAGCAACAAGAAGCGCATGGAGGTGTTCATGCTCAGGCAGGCTATATCAGCCCACAGAGGAGTATCTAACTGAGTGAGTTCTTCGATGACCAGCCAGGTGGCGCTGCAGCGGCCGCTGCGAACGTTGCGGCGCACCCAGTGATCCGCCGTCTGCGCCCCGAGCCCCACATTCTGGACGGCGGCGTGGGTCTTCGTGATGATGTGCACGGTGTCCCCGAGCTCCCGCAGGGCCTCCACGATCTTGCGGGCCAGGTGCGTCTTGCCCGTCCCGGGATAGCCCGTCAGCAACAGGCTCTCGCCCCCCAGGCAGTGTGTGAGAGGAACTCGCCGCCACGCCGGCTTCTCCCTGATGGGCTCCGCCTGCATGCGAGGCTCCCGGTACTGGCCCCGCAGGCCCTCCGTCGGCTCGCAGCGATAGACGGGCGTGCCGTCCCGATGTGACAGGCGCAGCAGCCGCTCGATGGCGGAGCGGTGCTTCTTTGGCACGTCCTGCATCACCAGACAGTCTTTAGACACTTGAGGTAGCGCTTCGGCACCTCCGCCAGGGCTCGTCGGACCCTGGCCATTGCTGTATACTCCGCCCCCATGATGAAATCGTGCACCGGGCGGTAGCTGCTGTTGGAAAGCAGCTCCGCGACGAAGACGTGGTCCCAGTGCATGCGACCCGCGGCATCCGTGAAGGTCTGGCGCCAGCTGCAGCCCTCCCCATCCACCTGGTGATTGGAAGTTCTCATGGAGTAGACGAGGTCCAGGTTGCGGGCGAAGAGCCCCACCAGCGCGTTGATGGAGAGCTTGGCCATGTGCTCCTCCCCTTCCGGCCAGGCCTCTTCCATCGCCTGCAGCGCCTGCTCCAGCCCAGCCAGCGTTGGTCCACGTGCGCCGTGGCCTCCAGGCTCCAGCGAAAGTGGCGCCACTGCGCCAGCCCGGAGTCCAGCATCTCCGCACAAGCGGGCTTGGAATACCAGCCCCGCCCTCTGCGGCCGTCGAAGGGCAAGTCCACGTAGGTGAGATCCGCAAGCTCGCCCTCCCGGGCGGGCACGATGCAGTCGAGGGGACAGAAGACAGGGATGGGGAAGCGAGCGTTGGCCAGCCCGTTCTTCCGGCAGCGGCACACGTCGATGCCCTCGCAGGGGCGCTCGGCGTCCCATTTCTGCAGCTGGCAGACCAGGAGCGGCAGCCGAGGGCTGGCGGCGTAGTTCTGGTAGACGTAGCGACAGAAGCGGCTCTCCAGGGTGGTGCTGTGATTCCCCTCCATACTGGTTTTGACTTTGTGGCATTCGAAGCACAAGGCCTGGAGCTCCAAGGCCTGTCCCTGGTAAGCCTGGCGCACCGGAACGATGTGGTCCAGCTCGCAGGTCTGCGCCGTGATGGGCGCACCGCAGAGCTTGCACATCCCGTCCTGTTCTGCCAGCAGAGCCGCTCGGCGGCTGCTGGTGTTGTCCCGGCGCCTCTGCAGCAAGTGCAGGAAGACCTCAAGGCTCGCCCCGGCCAGCCGCTGCCCTCGGTAGGGCACGCCCAGGCGCTGCGTCCACTCCTGCAGCACCTGCGCATCCTCGCAGAGCTCGCGAATCACGCAGTCGCCTCCCGACGCTCGCAGGCGCAGGGCGGACCACTCGCAGAGTCCTCGGAGCGCCACCTTGGGCTGGTGCCCCGCTGCGAGCAGCTGGGCCCGCACGCTTCGCAGGTCTTCGCTCCAGAAGTGGCCACAACCGATCTCTCCGGCCCAGGGCTTCCACTCCGAGAATTCGGGAGTGCTGGAGTCCTGGCGCTGCCGACGGTAGCGATGCCGCTCCGCTTCGTCGCACCCCACCACGGCCCGGGCGCTTTTGTAGAAGAAAGCGTGTCCGTTCCAGGCGGTGTAGGCTATGGCCCTTTCTTCCTTCTGCATGGGCTGGAAGCAATCCAGGAGCCGGCCTCGGCAATCGACGAAGAACATGGGGGCGTTGCGCCAGACGCAGAAGGTTCGGATCTCTGCGGGCGAGACTCCCCGCTGCCGCCAGTCGCCGGAACAGATGGCATCGAAGTCCTGCAGGATGTCCTCTAGAGAGAGCTTAGGAGCTCTGCCAGCTGCCGTGGCACGCAGAGCATGTCCGGGCGCTCCTCGAAGGCGCTGGCCAAGATCTGGTCTCCGGCAAAGAGCTGGTAGCTGACCTCTCGCAATGCTCCCAGGGGTTGGCGTAGGCGGATCTGCGTGTCCACGCGGTTGTCTATCACCTGCATGGAGGAGGAGCTGTAGGCCCACTCATTGGTAGGATGCAGGAAGTAGGTCTCCCCGCTGATCATGTAGATGGGCTCGTTCGCTTCGGGCTGGCCCAGCTGCCGGAGCACGGCCTCCTTGACGTTGCGGGCGATCTGCGCCTCGCTCCAGGCATCGTTCTGGCGGGACAGGCCGATCTCCAGGGCGGTCACAGGGAGGTAGTCATGGCGCTCGTAGCTGTTGCCGGCGTTGCGCCCCCTGCGGCGAGTGCCCCGGATGATCACAGGCACATGGGCAAGCCATTCTGTGTACTTGTCCTTGAAAAACGCTTTCCCCAGTTTCGTGACATGGTACTGCCCGTCGGGCTGGAGAGTCCTGACCAGCTGGCGCCTGCCGCTGCGCATGAGTATGTAGTCTGAAGCCCCGTCTCGGATGAGCGGCTGGCTCTCGTCGAACTGCCGGCTGGGCGGGCGTCGGCCCGTCACGCTGTAGTAGAATTGGCCTGCCCTGGTCAGCTGACCATTGGGCCGGGTGAGGAGAACGGAGCGGAGACGGTCGTCTCGGAGAGGCAGGAGTTGTGAGCCTTGCGCCGAGATCCTTGGCCTGGTCCCGGCGTCGGCTGCACGTCGTATGGCTTCTCGTTGTTGCATCCACGACATGATTTTGTAGAGGCGCCGAAAAAAATCCTCGGCCTCGGAACGACCTGCCTCGCGCCCCACGAACTGTAGCTGAGATAACCGCTCCTGGGACTAAGGCAGAGAGCTGCTAGGGCCAAGGAGGGAACCCCCTGGTGAGACAATGAGACAATGAGACAACCGGCCCTGGGATTAAGGCAGAGATCTGCTAGGGCCAAGGAGGGACCCCCCTGGTGAGACAATGAGACAACCGGCCCTGGGATTAAGGCAGAGAGCTGTTTGGGGCCAGGGGAGGGGACCCCGCTGAGACAATGAGACAACCGACCCTGACATTGAAGCGGTTTGTCTCATTGTCTCATTGTCTCAGCAGGGGTCTGGGCTGGGATCCGGATCTCCACCCATCTGACATTGAAGCGGTTGTCTCATTGTCTCATTGTCTCATCAGGCTTTTTTCCCCCGGAGCTAGAAGGGGCACCGCTGCGGCTCCTCATCTCTGAGCATGAGGTCAGTCACTTCGATGAGAAGGCCGCACTGGCCGCTCATCATCCAGACCTGCTTGAGCTCGGCGCGGAGCTTGCACATCCGATTGCTCAGGTCCCGCACCTCCTCCAAGGGGCGCTGCTCGGCGTCCCAGAGGCACACGCGATCCAGAAGCACCTTGACCTTGATGAAGGGATTGCCCCGCGTGGAGGTCTTGAGGCAGGAGACGAACCTCTCCTGCACATCGGACGTGGTCTGCCTGCGCCCGAAGAGCTTCGGTTCGTCCAGGGAGCGCTCGGACAGCTGACTGGCGACGGCCTTTTCCAGCGCTGCCAGTTCCGCGCACGCTTCCTCTCTGGGCTCCAGGCACAGGGGCAGCCGCCGTGCCTCTTCGCCATTGTAAGCACTGGGATGCCACAGAATCCGGAGCCACTCCGCCGGCTGCCAGACCACCGGCCCGCCCTCGTCCGAGGAAATCGGGAAGTACTTCCCCCCCTTCGCATTGGTCACGAGATCTCCGAGCTTGATCGCCACAGGCTTGCCGCTCATCGTCCCTTTTCTTCTCTGACTAAAAAAAATGCCGTCCGCTGAACGCGCGAGCCCAGTGACCCTCGGAGAGTTCCTCTGCGCCGCCCTGCTGCTGGCCGGTGTCGTGGCCACGATGTGGCTGCTGGCAAAGCCCTGGGAGGACTCGGAGGAGGAGCCCTGCCTCCGGGGAAGCTTCATTACAGAGTAAAGATGGGCCCTATCAAGGTGTTCAAAACGCCCGAGTACACGGTCGAACAGCCCCCAGACTCGGTGGTCTGCAGGACGCCCTCCAACGGCATCCTGTGCGCTCCGTCGGCTTCCGGGAAGACCGTTCTCCTCGTTTCAATGATCCTCCAGCAGTACCGCGGCTGCTTTGAGCGCGTGTACATCATGTCGAATTCCATAGACATGGACCCGCAGTGGGAACCGGTGAAAGAATACATCCGAAAGGACCTCGGAGTGAACACAGACCGAGAGCAGTGCTGGTGGGACGATTGGGACGAGGGCGCGTTGCGCCAGATTCTGGCCCAGCAGAAGCGAATAACCCAAAAATCCAAAGAGCTGGGAATGAAGCGCCTTTTCCAGGTTTTGGTGTGCCTTGACGATATGGCGGATAGCCCGCAGGTGCACAAGAAGACCGGCGACGGAATTTTGGACACGTTGTTCATCCGCGGCCGGCACTACTGCATCAACACCTGGGTGTCCACGCAGAAACTGCGGCTCATGCCGTCTGCGGTGCGCGTAAACACCATGTTCTACTGCGTCTTCCGGCTCCGGAACCAGCTCGAACTGGATGCTTTGGTGGAAGAGTTGAGCGCCATGTTGCCCAAGGACGTGCTTTACGGAATGTACGAGGAAGCCACGCGGGAGAAGTATAGCTTCTGGTACGTCAATCTGCGAGCCCCGAAGGAAGACATGTTTTGGGTACGATTCGACCGCAAGTTCCTCGTAAACGAGCATGGGGACGATCCTCAGCCAGGTGGTGGGGAAGCTGCTGGGGAGCGGCCCGGTCTGCGACAGTGAGTGCCACAACATCCAGTGCTGCACCAGCACGCAGCGGGTGGTGGACCCCAGGTGGCCCCACCCAGAGCGGCCCCGGCAGATCAGCGAGGGCTCCGAGACGTCCGTGCAGACTTTCTGGCGGCGTAAAAGAAAGCAGCGCCACATGAGCACCATCTACTGCGATTCCCGCAAGAGGGTCGCGGGGGACGACGCCAGCTTCGAGATGGACATCGGGGAGACCATCCACCTGCAGACGGGCGCCAAGCTCAGCGTCCTGAAATTCCGCGTGGCGGACACCTTTCTGTCCACGGACCGAGGTCAGTACCTCTTTTGGGAGGATCAGGCCCTCGGGACATTGAACTGGGCAACCTTGCCTGTCGGCGCCTACACCGGGACTCGGCTGGCAGCTTGGATCAGCAGCAACTACGCTGCGGCTACGTACGTGGCTGAGACCAACGAGATCCAGGTTGCCTACGACGGGAATCGAGTCATACTTAATGACCAGCAGCTCCGGGACCGCTTCCCCGGCACCGGGAGCTACCCGGCGGGCGCCTCGCCCAGCAAGCCATTCTCGATCAACCACCTGCTGGGGCCTAGCTTCATCGACGGCGCCCAGCAAATATTCGTGTTCGTGACCTTCAACCCGTACTCAGAGCTCTTTTTGAGATGCTCCACGCTCGCGAACGCTGCCGAGATCAAGGGCCCCCTGGGCTCCGATATAATCTGCAAGCTCATAGTCGATAAAGGAGTGGGTTTCATCATGCAAACTCGCACAGACGAAGGCCACTATGTCAGATTGCACGGCCCCATTACTTTGAGGACTCTGCGCTGCAAGGCTGACTGACGTTGATGGAAACGTAGTGAACACTCGCGGTACCAGCGTTTCCTTTGCGATTTTTTTGGACTACGAAAACTAATATCTTTCTAAAAAAAAATGGAGGAAAATGTTGACGCGGTGCCCGAACCAGAGCCAGCGGAACCAGCGGAGCCAGCGCCAGCAGAGACCCCAGCGGAGCCTGCTCCAGCGCCTGTGGAGCCTGCCCCAGAGCCTGCGCCGGCACCTGCGGCGGCTGCTGTGCCCGAGACGCCCCCCAAGCGAAGAGGCCGCCCGCCCGGCAGCAAGAACAAGCCCAAACCCCCGAAAAGTGTGCCGGCACCGGGGCCACCGCCTCCCGAGCGCCAAGAGCCTCCGAAGGCTGAACATCCGCAGACAGCTCCAGCCCCAGAGCCGGTCGAGCCAGTCAGAATGACGCCGGCCCAGGAGCGCGTGCACCGGTACATGCAGCGAGCGGACCGCTACATGGAGCTGCTCGCGAGGAACACCCACGAGTTCTGAGGTGCGTTCGGCGGCCGAATAAAAAAAATAGTCTCCAGGAAAAAAACGCAGTCATGGAGCTAGATGCCGAGCCCGCCCAAAGACCTCTGGCGAAGATCCGACAGGCGAAGCGCTTCCTGCGCGCCGGGGAGGAGATCGTCTCTGCTGCCAAGGCCGCACAGGAGGAGTTCTGGAGCGATCTGCTGGACGGCAGTATGGATGAGCGCTGCCAGGAGATCATCCGCGGTCTCCGCAAGGAGGACGACCCGGAGGCAGCTATCATCTTCTGCCTTCGCTACCAGGGCTGGGAAATCTCCAATGACCCAGAGTTGCTTCTCGAGGAGATCGAGAACTTCCGTCACACGATGAGCTTGGCCGAGGCCGCCAGGACGGCGACGGGCCAGTGTCCGTGAGGCGGCCTATACTACGGCGAGGAGCACGACCAAGAGCTGCTCCTCGACTGCTGAGACAATGAGACAATGAGACAACCGCTTCAATTCCAGATGGGCGGAAAAAACGGATCTCTACCGGGAAACCCTGTTGAGACAATGAGACAATGAGACAACTGACCCTGTGATTGCAGCGGTTGTCTCATTGTCTCATTGTCTCAGCAGGGGTCCTTCCCTGCTCCAGGCATGTCTCTGCCTTAGTCCCAGGATCGGTTGTCTCATTGTCTCATTGTCTCAGCAGGGGTCCTTCCCTGCTCCAGGCATGTCTCTGCCTTAGTCCCAGGATCGGTTGTCTCATTGTCTCATTGTCTCAGCAAGGGTTTCGGCTGGGGCACCGGAAAGTCACGGCGGGGCGATGGGCCCGGGATTGAAATCTCTGAGTTGCCGCACCGCCACCGGCTCCGGGTTCGGACGGCGACGGGCCGTCATATTAAAGGGAACCATGATGCCTCTGGAGCGACGCAACGAGCCCCAGATGCTGAGGCAGTTCCAGAAGATGTATCCGTCGCACAATCTGAATCCTCTGCTGAGGAGGCGTCACCAGCAGCTGGTGGAGGCTCGAGCTCTGAACGAGTGGTTGGCGAACCGGAGGCTGCAGCAGGAGGGCGAGGCCTACGCGGACGAGCTCGGTCGGATGACGGAGGCGGTGAACCGATCGCGAATCCCGCAGCTAAGGTACGCGCCGGCCGAGCGCCAGGGCGTCCACCGAATGGCGCGGGACGTGGCCGCGGGAAGAAACAGTAGCGACAGCCAGGTCTTCGGAGGACTGATGTAAGTAAAGATGGAGGAACGGAGACGCGGAGGCTTCCGCGTGAAGCCCTCCTTTGGTCAGGTCTTAGGGTACATCCAAGAGGGCGAGCCCCTCGCCCTGGATTTGCCTAACCGCAACGCCAGCACGTTTACAGCCTCGCATTTCTGGCTAGACGATTACCCGAACGCCTCGGAGCCTCTCGAAGCAGCGGCTGCATTCGAGACCGCCGACGAAGGCTACGAGGGAGTCCCCTTCCCTCGGCCGCCCAGAGAATTCACGAGGCCGTCCTTCCTGCCCGACAGCGACGACGGGGGCACCGATCCCGGTCAGGCTCTGCGCAACGACGGGCTGAACCCGCCCAGGCCCCCGACGCTAGGAGGCCGCATGAGGGAGAGCGGCATTCAGGCCGCGGAGGCGATCGTGGCGGGAGGCGCGGCGGGCGCGGCGGCAGCAGCGGTGAGGAGCGTGTCAGAGAACCAGACGATGCTGGCCCTGCGGGGCGGCGGCGACTGGCTGGACCGCACGCTGAGAATCCCGAGGCGCCCACCGGGACTGGCCCCCCCACCGGACGAAGTGCCTGCGCCGCAAATCATCGACGGCCCTCGGAAGTGGAGCCCTTGCTGCAGAGGGCGGGGCAGCGGGCGGCGGAGGTGGAGCGCGCGGCGGCGCGGGACATCGAGAGCTTCGCTTCCCAGCAGCTCGCGGAAGCGGAAGCATCGGAAGGTTTCGCCACTGCTGCGGAGGCAGCGGCGGGAGCAGCGGAAGCGGCAACCGCGGCAGAGGCCGGTACGGGAGCCTTGGCGCTGCTGGGCGAGGGAGCCTGGCAACGGCGGGCACGGTGGGCTGGCGGCCTTGCCGTCGCGGGAGCAGGTGCTGCCATCGTCGGTACAGCTTGGGCTATCGAAGGGGGGCTCAATGCGGCTTCGCATCTGATGGGCTGGGGCGCTGCAACAGGAGGCGGCACGGACTCGCGACCGAGCGTGACAACGGACGTGCAGACGCTGAATGGGATGCAAGAGTCGGGAGCCGTGGACCACTACTTCATCCAGGAGCAGCGGAGGGCCCGGCGGAGCCAGCCGGCGGTCTTCAGGATCGACACGGAGTCGGAGAGCGAGCCCAGGAATCGGCCTCTGCCGCAGATCCGAAACCGTCCGGCACGGCGCCCGAGGCCCCAGGCGCAGACGCCCTTCGGGCTGAACAACGTTCCCATTCCCGTGTCCTCGGGCAGCGAACGGTCCCGGGTCAGCCGCCAGTCCCGCGGCGACCGGGGACCCCTCGGAACCCAGCCGTCCTTCGACGCCCTTCGTCAGGCGAGCGAACCGGAAGCTGCATAAGGTAAAGTGATGGAGCAGGTGACGCAAGCCGTCAACGACGAGCTCGTCGCCAGCCTCGACTACAAGCTGGCTACGGGGAACACCAACTACATTCAGTCCCGCAAGTCGGTGCAGTTCTTCCCAAGCTCTTTGAGCACGTTTACTCCGAGCACATCGCGGGTATGTCGCATCCCCATCACCCCGGGAACCGATTTCGTCGATCCTGAGTCCATTAAGCTCGCGTTTACCTTCCGCAACACGGACGGCTCCAGCGACATGCTCTGCGGCTCGCCGGACCCCTCGTGCTTCATCGAGCGCATCCAGCTCTTCGCCAACGGGCAGCGGGTCGAGGACATCGATTACTACGGCAGGTCGTGCTTCATGTACTCACTGCTGAAACCAGAGTCGTGGTGGAAGGAACTCCACTGGGAGGGCCTGCCGGTGGACGCCGGGGGCTGGGCCCTGCCGGTGCAGCCGGGGCAGAAGCGGGACGTGCTGATGTATCCGCACCTCATCGGCATGTTCAACTCCGGCAAGATGCTCCCGCCGCAGCTCAATTTGGTCCTGGAGATCGAATTCGCCGACCCCGAGATGGCCATGCGCGCCGGCGTGGGCTCGAGCCTGTCGTACCAGATCGAAAACGTGCACCTTTTGGCCGACCAGGTCACCCTGGACAGTGCGCTGCGGGAGTCCTTCGAGCGCATACTCCTGTCGAACAGGTCGCTGGTTTTCAGCTTCCCCAGCCTCCACGTGCAGCAGTCCTCGATCCCGGCGGGCTCCACGAGCTACAACATCACCGTTGCGAGGGCTTTCACGAAGATGCTCGGGGCTTTTGTGACGTTCAACAAGACGGGAGAAAACCACGTGTCCAACTTCGAATATCCCGGCGAAGCCTTCCCCAACGTCACGGCGGCCACCGTCATGGAAGGCCAGCTGCAGCTCGGGGCGATGCAGTTCCCTAGGAATTCGATCAAAAGTATCGCCGAATATCACCACTTCCTCTCCATCCTCAGTGGCACTTTTGACAGCAAGATCCGAAATATGCGCCTGCCGAACTACGACAACACAACTTTCGTGGCGGCCTTCCCCACGGAACGTGTGCCCAAGCACCCGACTTCAGGCTTGTCAACTCGTTCAGGCGACTTGTGCCGCTTCACCTTTAAGTCGATGCTCGCGGACCGCGTGGACCAGTGCTTCATCGGCCTGGTGAGCATGCAGATCGTGACCCTCTCCGGCAGCGGCGTGTCGGTTCTCGACTAGAGTAAATGAGCCTTTTCCCTTCCACCCTCACCGGGCGCGTCCTCGATGACGTGATCGAGCTGCAAGGCATCTCCGCCGGGCAACTCTCCCTCGTCCTGACTCAATACACGCCGCTCGAAACCACCACCCAGAACACCGCGGACATCGGCACGAACGCCGCAGCCATCGCGGCGCTGCAGGGCCAAGTCAGCGCCCTGCCCGCAGCTCCGGACCTGACGCCCTACGCTTTGGCTGCAGACCTCTCCGCAGCAGAGGGCCTCATCGCGGCCAACGCTTCTGGCCTCTCTGCTGTCACCTCGAGCCTGACCCTGGGCCTGGCCTCCAAGGCCAACCAGTCCGCCCTGGACGCTCTGCAAATCCAGGTCGACGGCAAGTCCACGCCGGCCTCCGTGGACCTCAAGCTGGCAAACCATCCGACGACAGCAGCGATGAACTCCAGCATCGCCTCGACCAACAACCCTCGCAACTGTGGCGACCACCTGTATACGCGCTGAAGAGCGTGGTGGACCAGCTGGCCATCGACGTGGCCGCCCGGCAGACCGCGGCCGACGTAGATCAGAGAGTCGCGACTGCGCTGCTGTCCTACCTGACCCAGACAGCCTACCAGGCCGGCCAGGCCCTGCAGGACGCCCGCCTCGACGGGCACGACGCGGACATTTTAGCTCTCCAGAACGCCGGGCCCTTCGCCACGGCAGGAGACCTCAACACGCTGCAGCTTACCCTGCAATCCGCCATCGACGGCATCCTGGCAGAGATCGCCACGCTTGGCGGCGCCACCAACCTGGTCAACGCCCCCGCCTGGCTGGGCAACGTGACCTGGGACCTGCTGGCCGGGACCAACACGGTCCGTAATTTGCGAGAGTTGCCGCGATGGCGGCGTCCCGCTGGGCCGCCGTCCCGTAGGGGACCAGCGCATCAGAGATGGCCTGGGTCATCTGAGTCGTAGTGCTGTAATCGGCCAGCTGGGTGTCCGTGTAGCCCTTGGACTCGTCGATGGCCGCCACGATGGTGGCGGTCACTTCGGCTCTCGTGAAGTAATTGGTGAGGGCCGCGGCGACGGCGTCGTCGGTCTGCTGCGTGGTGTACGCATCGCAGCCGAAGCTCAGGGTCCAGTCGTCGTTGCCCAGGGCGATGCTCAGGGGGCCCGTGGCGTGCGGCCTACTACACCAGCGCCCAGACGGACGCCGTCCTCGCGGCAGCCCTCGCGAGCTATTACACCTCGGCCCAGACGGACGCAGCCATCGCGGCGGCGGTGGCGCTGAGCAACGGCCAGAGCTGGACCGGCGGACCCACGTTTAACTTGCTCCGGGGCAGCAACGTGCTGCGCAACCTGTCCGTGGCCGGCGCCCTGACCGCCAGCTTTCAGAACCTGGACGACACCATCCTCATCGAGTCGGACAGCTACGCCCGCAGCGAGACTTACACCCAAGCGGAAACGGGCGCAGCGATCACGGCTGCCATCGATGCTCTCAACTTGTCCCAATTCCAGAACGAGGCGGAGGTCCAGGCCCTCATCGCCGCGGCCCTGGTGCCCTACTGGGACCAGACGGAGGTCTCGACCTACGTGGCGGGCGAGCTGGCCAACTACGCCACCAGCAGCTCGGTGACCTCGGCCATCTCCTCGGCCCTGTCCAGCTACGACAACAGCTCCCAGGTCGATTCCAAGATCATCACGGCTCTGTTGGATTTCTACACCCGGACCGAAGTCGATCAGCAGATCGCAAATGCGCTGGGGAACGTGGATCTGAGCAACTACTACACGCAGGCCGAGACACAAAGCTACGTGGCCAGCGAGCTGCTCGCGTTCTACCCTCGGAGCGAACTGGACTCCCAGCTCACGGCCACGTTCACCCAATATTGGACCAGCTCGCGAACCCAAACGGAGATCGACGACGCCATCGCCGGCGCGGGGTTCCTGACCCAAGCGCTGGCCGACCAGAGGTGCTTCGCGGTCAGCGCCAACGCGAGCTTCGAGTCGCTGGTGCGCACCAACGTCACTCCCCCCATGATCAAGGCGCTCCTGCCCCGGGCGCCCCTGGCGGCCTCCACCATCCTCACGGACACCACGCTCGAGCTCACCTGCGACGCCTATACGAAGGCGGAGTCGGACGGGCGGTACCTGAGCAGCAGCAGCTTCGCGCCGCTCGACGCCAGGTACTTTGTGAGGAACCCCGCGGTGGCCGAGGGCAACGGCCTCTTCCACCTCGTCTAGGAGCAGTTCACGCCTCAGTTCATCCGCAGCCTGCTCTTCCGGCCGCCCCTCACCGGGCGGGGGATCCTGGGCAACTTCAGCGTCATCGAGATCGAGGCGGATTGTTGGAGCAAGGCCCAGAGCGACAGCCGCTACCCGCTGGTGGCGACCTTTAACTCGCTCGGCAGCACGGTCACGTCCATCGACGGCCGGGTCACCGCCCTGGAGAACAGCCCGCTGCCGGCCGATATCTCTTGCACGAGCCTTACGGCCTCCAGCTTCCTGGAGACCCCCGAGCTCCGGGGCACCCCCATCGTGCTGAGGGCCATCGACAACACGCTGCTGGCCTCCTTTGCTGCGGCCGGCATCACGCTGGACCAGGATGTCACCGTCAATGCGGCCCGCACATTGAACGCCACCACGGCGGACTTCGCCCAGCTGCTCGCTGGCTCTGTGGCGGCCTCGGGCAACGTGACCACGAACGGCAGCATCCTGGCCGACCAGCAGATCGAGAGCGACCTGCGCCTTCGTGCGCCGCTGCTGGAGTCGGACCCCGCGGGCTTCTTCCTGACCCTGAGGGGCGGCACGCAGGGCGTGCTGGTGGACGACCTTCCGGGTCAACGGGGCCATCGCACCCGAGGCCAGCTTGCCCTTCCTGACCTTGTCCGGGGGCACCAGCGGCGTGCAGGTGCTCAGCCCTTTGCTGGAGCAGATTGCCGTAGGGCCGCCGGGCGGCAGTGTGGGAACGGTGATCCGGAACGTGGCCCCCACGGGCGAGAGCAGCGTGCTCCTGGACTCCAATAACCAGGCGGGGCTCGCCGAGCTCAAGGTCCTCTCCATCGGCGGCTGCCAGCTGAATGCTCTGGACCAAACCATCGCCCTGAACACCAGCAGCGGGCCGGCAAACTCGCTCATAGAAGCTAACACAGGAGGTGGCTCTGATGGCGAAGTGATCTGCTTCTACGGCTTCCAGAATCTCTCGGACGAGAGCCTGCTGGCGGAGGAGGCACAGCAATGCTTCGACGGCGTCGAAGCGACGTTCTACGACCGGGTGGACGGCCCAGCGAACCAGGTGGGCTTCGTGGCCCAGCAAGTGGAGGCATCGGGGACTCTGGGCAAGAGCCTCTGCAAGCTCAAGAAATTCGAGGATCGCGAGCTCATGACGCTGGACTACCAGCGCATGACAGCGGTGCCGTGGCAGGTCTGCAAGAGCCTGCAGCGGAGGCTCGAGAAGCTGGAGAAGAAGAAGCGAGGCCGCTCTTAAAATGGCGGAGCAGGAGGCGATCGGACTCCTCGAGCAGCTGGCTCGGGACTTCAACGTGCGGGATCCCAGGAAGCTCCAGCAGATAGCCCGGCGGGAGTTCCCGGACCGGCGGGACCTGACCTCGGCCCGGGCCCAGGCAGCCCTGCGGAGTGATGTTGCCAGGCAGGTGCTGGCGCCCAAGCCAAGGAGCCTGGGGAAAAGCGCGGCGGAGGGGCCGAACGACCGGCTCCAAGCGGACATGGTGGACTTCAGCCAGAATACGCGGGGGCGCAACAAGTTTGGCCTGGTAGTCACGGACGTGTTCACGAGGGAGGTGGCCACCAAGGCCCTGCCCGACAAGCGGGCGGAGACCGTCACGGCAGCGGCGGCGGAGATCATACCGGGATTGGTGCAGCAAGAGGGCAACTACGTCGTTACCACAGACTTGGGCAACGAGTTTCGAGGGCTCGAAGAAGCGCTGCCGGAGGGCGTGGTGCACCGCCAGAAGGACCCGACGGACCGCAACGCAACGGCGGTCGTAGATAGAGCGATTCAAACTTTGAAGAAGGACCTGGCGGGCAAGGTGGCCCGGGACGGCGGTGGGTGGGCGGAGCATGTGGACGAAGCAACGGAAGCCTACAACGCCAGGCCGCACGAAGCGGTCACGGTGGCGCCGGAGGATGTGGAGACGATGCCGGCGGCAACGTTCCGGGTGTACCAGGACAACGCCCGGAAGTTCAAGCATAACGATGAGCTGACGAGGAGCCGGCAGCGGCGGCTCGAGGAAGCCGGGGCGTTCCGAGCGCCCACCAATGCTCAGCGGTCCTTCCAGCCCCAGTACGGGACGGTGCGGGAGGTGGCGGATTACGACTCGATGACGGTGCGGGCCACGGATGGCTCGGAGACCTTGTTGAAGCATGCGCTCCCAGTGCCCCGCGGGTCTGCGGAGCCCAAGGCGCGGCTCACCCGCCCCCCGGTGCCGCATTGGGAAATCGCATTTGAAGCCTTGTTGAAACCGACTTCAAACTGGCTTCAAGTACCGTCCCAGTATTGGGGAATCGTATTTGAAGCATTATTGAAGCCGACTTTAAACTGGCTTCAAACACCGTCCCAGTATTGGGGAATCGTATTTGAAGCTTGTTGGAGCTGGCTTCAGACTGGCTCCAAATGCCGTCCCAGTATTAGGGAGTCGCAAAATGCCTGCCGAGTCTTCTCACCTTCGAATCCTATTTGAAGCCTTGTCTAAAGTGACGAAAATTCCGAGTGGTCGGATCTGGATGCGATTTTTTGCAAGGAAAACATGCGCGTGAGGCCACGACAAGGCCACAACGGGCCACACACGTGTGGTTTTAAGGACACATCAGGCCACAAAAGGCCACAAACGTGGGCTTTTTTTATGCCACAGGCCACAACAGCGTTCACTTACTACCTTAAGTTTTGAAGGAACACCGGCATGATGCAGCAGAACAGAGCTGCGCAAGGTTTTGTTTGCTTTTGAACACAACGACCAGCTGTGTGAGCAGATGTGGCTTCTGCTCGAGAAGAAAACCGGCATAATTGGACCCCAGAAATGGGGCTGCACTTCTGGCCGAAGAGAGTTGAATTTTCGCTCTTACGTGGATCGCTTTTGTGTTTGGGTCCAAAACGTGGTTCGAAAAGTGGCAACTGTCGCACGGTCGTGGACGGAGCATATGTCTTGGGTTTTAGCACAGTCTTGTCCGAAAAATGCAACTGTCACACGGTTTCGCTGTGGGGCAGAGCATGTTCCCTTGGTTTCGGCGCGTTGGAAGCTGGGATCAAGTTGTCCTCCTTCCCATTGGGTTATCCGAAAACTGTTTCAGTGTGAGTTCTGTACAGGAACGACTTGTGCTCCTAGCGAGCCAGCTGTTGCCAAGCACACTGATTGGCTCTAACAATGTTCAAGTTGCGCGGCTTGTGATGGGATGCCACGAGTGCATCCGTGCATGCTTGGGCATGTTTTTGTGCATTTCTTCCCAATACAGCTTGAAACCTTCATCCGGCGTCGGAAAGTGGTGACTTGGAGCAGGCCGCGGACTAAAATTCTGCCGGCTGCATCGCGTGGCCAGTGGCTGACCCAGCACGATTTCTCATGGTTACTTGTCCATTTAGAATTTTAAAATCCCGAGTCTCCTCGGCTTCAAATCCCGTCCCAGTATTGGGAAATCGCATTTGAAGCCTTGTTGAAACCGACTTCAAACTGGCTTCAAGTACCGTCCCAGTATTGGGGAATCGTATTTGAAGCATTATTGAAGCCGACTTTAAACTGGCTTCAAACACCGTCCCAGTATTGGGGAATCGTATTTGAAGCTTGTTGGAGCTGGCTTCAGACTGGCTCCAAATGCCGTCCCAGTATTAGGGAGTCGCAAAATGCCTGCCGAGTCTTCTCACCTTCGAATCCTATTTGAAGCCTTGTCTAAAGTGACGAAAATTCCGAGTGGTCGGATCTGGATGCGATTTTTTGCAAGGAAAACATGCGCGTGAGGCCACGACAAGGCCACAACGGGCCACACACGTGTGGTTTTAAGGACACATCAGGCCACAAAAGGCCACAAACGTGGGCTTTTTTTATGCCACAGGCCACAACAGCGTTCACTTACTACCTTAAGTTTTGAAGGAACACCGGCATGATGCAGCAGAACAGAGCTGCGCAAGGTTTTGTTTGCTTTTGAACACAACGACCAGCTGTGTGAGCAGATGTGGCTTCTGCTCGAGAAGAAAACCGGCATAATTGGACCCCAGAAATGGGGCTGCACTTCTGGCCGAAGAGAGTTGAATTTTCGCTCTTACGTGGATCGCTTTTGTGTTTGGGTCCAAAACGTGGTTCGAAAAGTGGCAACTGTCGCACGGTCGTGGACGGAGCATATGTCTTGGGTTTTAGCACAGTCTTGTCCGAAAAATGCAACTGTCACACGGTTTCGCTGTGGGGCAGAGCATGTTCCCTTGGTTTCGGCGCGTTGGAAGCTGGGATCAAGTTGTCCTCCTTCCCATTGGGTTATCCGAAAACTGTTTCAGTGTGAGTTCTGTACAGGAACGACTTGTGCTCCTAGCGAGCCAGCTGTTGCCAAGCACACTGATTGGCTCTAACAATGTTCAAGTTGCGCGGCTTGTGATGGGATGCCACGAGTGCATCCGTGCATGCTTGGGCATGTTTTTGTGCATTTCTTCCCAATACAGCTTGAAACCTTCATCCGGCGTCGGAAAGTGGTGACTTGGAGCAGGCCGCGGACTAAAATTCTGCCGGCTGCATCGCGTGGCCAGTGGCTGACCCAGCACGATTTCTCATGGTTACTTGTCCATTTAGAATTTTAAAATCCCGAGTCTCCTCGGCTTCAAATCCCGTCCCAGTATTGGGAAATCGCATTTGAAGCCTTGTTGAAACCGACTTCAAACTGGCTTCAAGTACCGTCCCAGTATTGGGGAATCGTATTTGAAGCATTATTGAAGCCGACTTTAAACTGGCTTCAAACACCGTCCCAGTATTGGGGAATCGTATTTGAAGCTTGTTGGAGCTGGCTTCAGACTGGCTCCAAATGCCGTCCCAGTATTAGGGAGTCGCAAAATGCCTGCCGAGTCTTCTCACCTTCGAATCCTATTTGAAGCCTTGTCTAAAGTGACGAAAATTCCGAGTGGTCGGATCTGGATGCGATTTTTTGCAAGGAAAACATGCGCGTGAGGCCACGACAAGGCCACAACGGGCCACACACGTGTGGTTTTAAGGACACATCAGGCCACAAAAGGCCACAAACGTGGGCTTTTTTTATGCCACAGGCCACAACAGCGTTCACTTACTACCTTAAGTTTTGAAGGAACACCGGCATGATGCAGCAGAACAGAGCTGCGCAAGGTTTTGTTTGCTTTTGAACACAACGACCAGCTGTGTGAGCAGATGTGGCTTCTGCTCGAGAAGAAAACCGGCATAATTGGACCCCAGAAATGGGGCTGCACTTCTGGCCGAAGAGAGTTGAATTTTCGCTCTTACGTGGATCGCTTTTGTGTTTGGGTCCAAAACGTGGTTCGAAAAGTGGCAACTGTCGCACGGTCGTGGACGGAGCATATGTCTTGGGTTTTAGCACAGTCTTGTCCGAAAAATGCAACTGTCACACGGTTTCGCTGTGGGGCAGAGCATGTTCCCTTGGTTTCGGCGCGTTGGAAGCTGGGATCAAGTTGTCCTCCTTCCCATTGGGTTATCCGAAAACTGTTTCAGTGTGAGTTCTGTACAGGAACGACTTGTGCTCCTAGCGAGCCAGCTGTTGCCAAGCACACTGATTGGCTCTAACAATGTTCAAGTTGCGCGGCTTGTGATGGGATGCCACGAGTGCATCCGTGCATGCTTGGGCATGTTTTTGTGCATTTCTTCCCAATACAGCTTGAAACCTTCATCCGGCGTCGGAAAGTGGTGACTTGGAGCAGGCCGCGGACTAAAATTCTGCCGGCTGCATCGCGTGGCCAGTGGCTGACCCAGCACGATTTCTCATGGTTACTTGTCCATTTAGAATTTTAAAATCCCGAGTCTCCTCGGCTTCAAATCCCGTCCCAGTATTGGGAAATCGCATTTGAAGCCTTGTTGAAACCGACTTCAAACTGGCTTCAAGTACCGTCCCAGTATTGGGGAATCGTATTTGAAGCATTATTGAAGCCGACTTTAAACTGGCTTCAAACACCGTCCCAGTATTGGGGAATCGTATTTGAAGCTTGTTGGAGCTGGCTTCAGACTGGCTCCAAATGCCGTCCCAGTATTAGGGAGTCGCAAAATGCCTGCCGAGTCTTCTCACCTTCGAATCCTATTTGAAGCCTTGTCTAAAGTGACGAAAATTCCGAGTGGTCGGATCTGGATGCGATTTTTTGCAAGGAAAACATGCGCGTGAGGCCACGACAAGGCCACAACGGGCCACACACGTGTGGTTTTAAGGACACATCAGGCCACAAAAGGCCACAAACGTGGGCTTTTTTTATGCCACAGGCCACAACAGCGTTCACTTACTACCTTAAGTTTTGAAGGAACACCGGCATGATGCAGCAGAACAGAGCTGCGCAAGGTTTTGTTTGCTTTTGAACACAACGACCAGCTGTGTGAGCAGATGTGGCTTCTGCTCGAGAAGAAAACCGGCATAATTGGACCCCAGAAATGGGGCTGCACTTCTGGCCGAAGAGAGTTGAATTTTCGCTCTTACGTGGATCGCTTTTGTGTTTGGGTCCAAAACGTGGTTCGAAAAGTGGCAACTGTCGCACGGTCGTGGACGGAGCATATGTCTTGGGTTTTAGCACAGTCTTGTCCGAAAAATGCAACTGTCACACGGTTTCGCTGTGGGGCAGAGCATGTTCCCTTGGTTTCGGCGCGTTGGAAGCTGGGATCAAGTTGTCCTCCTTCCCATTGGGTTATCCGAAAACTGTTTCAGTGTGAGTTCTGTACAGGAACGACTTGTGCTCCTAGCGAGCCAGCTGTTGCCAAGCACACTGATTGGCTCTAACAATGTTCAAGTTGCGCGGCTTGTGATGGGATGCCACGAGTGCATCCGTGCATGCTTGGGCATGTTTTTGTGCATTTCTTCCCAATACAGCTTGAAACCTTCATCCGGCGTCGGAAAGTGGTGACTTGGAGCAGGCCGCGGACTAAAATTCTGCCGGCTGCATCGCGTGGCCAGTGGCTGACCCAGCACGATTTCTCATGGTTACTTGTCCATTTAGAATTTTAAAATCCCGAGTCTCCTCGGCTTCAAATCCCGTCCCAGTATTGGGAAATCGCATTTGAAGCCTTGTTGAAACCGACTTCAAACTGGCTTCAAGTACCGTCCCAGTATTGGGGAATCGTATTTGAAGCATTATTGAAGCCGACTTTAAACTGGCTTCAAACACCGTCCCAGTATTGGGGAATCGTATTTGAAGCTTGTTGGAGCTGGCTTCAGACTGGCTCCAAATGCCGTCCCAGTATTAGGGAGTCGCAAAATGCCTGCCGAGTCTTCTCACCTTCGAATCCTATTTGAAGCCTTGTCTAAAGTGACGAAAATTCCGAGTGGTCGGATCTGGATGCGATTTTTTGCAAGGAAAACATGCGCGTGAGGCCACGACAAGGCCACAACGGGCCACACACGTGTGGTTTTAAGGACACATCAGGCCACAAAAGGCCACAAACGTGGGCTTTTTTTATGCCACAGGCCACAACAGCGTTCACTTACTACCTTAAGTTTTGAAGGAACACCGGCATGATGCAGCAGAACAGAGCTGCGCAAGGTTTTGTTTGCTTTTGAACACAACGACCAGCTGTGTGAGCAGATGTGGCTTCTGCTCGAGAAGAAAACCGGCATAATTGGACCCCAGAAATGGGGCTGCACTTCTGGCCGAAGAGAGTTGAATTTTCGCTCTTACGTGGATCGCTTTTGTGTTTGGGTCCAAAACGTGGTTCGAAAAGTGGCAACTGTCGCACGGTCGTGGACGGAGCATATGTCTTGGGTTTTAGCACAGTCTTGTCCGAAAAATGCAACTGTCACACGGTTTCGCTGTGGGGCAGAGCATGTTCCCTTGGTTTCGGCGCGTTGGAAGCTGGGATCAAGTTGTCCTCCTTCCCATTGGGTTATCCGAAAACTGTTTCAGTGTGAGTTCTGTACAGGAACGACTTGTGCTCCTAGCGAGCCAGCTGTTGCCAAGCACACTGATTGGCTCTAACAATGTTCAAGTTGCGCGGCTTGTGATGGGATGCCACGAGTGCATCCGTGCATGCTTGGGCATGTTTTTGTGCATTTCTTCCCAATACAGCTTGAAACCTTCATCCGGCGTCGGAAAGTGGTGACTTGGAGCAGGCCGCGGACTAAAATTCTGCCGGCTGCATCGCGTGGCCAGTGGCTGACCCAGCACGATTTCTCATGGTTACTTGTCCATTTAGAATTTTAAAATCCCGAGTCTCCTCGGCTTCAAATCCCGTCCCAGTATTGGGAAATCGCATTTGAAGCCTTGTTGAAACCGACTTCAAACTGGCTTCAAGTACCGTCCCAGTATTGGGGAATCGTATTTGAAGCATTATTGAAGCCGACTTTAAACTGGCTTCAAACACCGTCCCAGTATTGGGGAATCGTATTTGAAGCTTGTTGGAGCTGGCTTCAGACTGGCTCCAAATGCCGTCCCAGTATTAGGGAGTCGCAAAATGCCTGCCGAGTCTTCTCACCTTCGAATCCTATTTGAAGCCTTGTCTAAAGTGACGAAAATTCCGAGTGGTCGGATCTGGATGCGATTTTTTGCAAGGAAAACATGCGCGTGAGGCCACGACAAGGCCACAACGGGCCACACACGTGTGGTTTTAAGGACACATCAGGCCACAAAAGGCCACAAACGTGGGCTTTTTTTATGCCACAGGCCACAACAGCGTTCACTTACTACCTTAAGTTTTGAAGGAACACCGGCATGATGCAGCAGAACAGAGCTGCGCAAGGTTTTGTTTGCTTTTGAACACAACGACCAGCTGTGTGAGCAGATGTGGCTTCTGCTCGAGAAGAAAACCGGCATAATTGGACCCCAGAAATGGGGCTGCACTTCTGGCCGAAGAGAGTTGAATTTTCGCTCTTACGTGGATCGCTTTTGTGTTTGGGTCCAAAACGTGGTTCGAAAAGTGGCAACTGTCGCACGGTCGTGGACGGAGCATATGTCTTGGGTTTTAGCACAGTCTTGTCCGAAAAATGCAACTGTCACACGGTTTCGCTGTGGGGCAGAGCATGTTCCCTTGGTTTCGGCGCGTTGGAAGCTGGGATCAAGTTGTCCTCCTTCCCATTGGGTTATCCGAAAACTGTTTCAGTGTGAGTTCTGTACAGGAACGACTTGTGCTCCTAGCGAGCCAGCTGTTGCCAAGCACACTGATTGGCTCTAACAATGTTCAAGTTGCGCGGCTTGTGATGGGATGCCACGAGTGCATCCGTGCATGCTTGGGCATGTTTTTGTGCATTTCTTCCCAATACAGCTTGAAACCTTCATCCGGCGTCGGAAAGTGGTGACTTGGAGCAGGCCGCGGACTAAAATTCTGCCGGCTGCATCGCGTGGCCAGTGGCTGACCCAGCACGATTTCTCATGGTTACTTGTCCATTTAGAATTTTAAAATCCCGAGTCTCCTCGGCTTCAAATCCCGTCCCAGTATTGGGAAATCGCATTTGAAGCCTTGTTGAAACCGACTTCAAACTGGCTTCAAGTACCGTCCCAGTATTGGGGAATCGTATTTGAAGCATTATTGAAGCCGACTTTAAACTGGCTTCAAACACCGTCCCAGTATTGGGGAATCGTATTTGAAGCTTGTTGGAGCTGGCTTCAGACTGGCTCCAAATGCCGTCCCAGTATTAGGGAGTCGCAAAATGCCTGCCGAGTCTTCTCACCTTCGAATCCTATTTGAAGCCTTGTCTAAAGTGACGAAAATTCCGAGTGGTCGGATCTGGATGCGATTTTTTGCAAGGAAAACATGCGCGTGAGGCCACGACAAGGCCACAACGGGCCACACACGTGTGGTTTTAAGGACACATCAGGCCACAAAAGGCCACAAACGTGGGCTTTTTTTATGCCACAGGCCACAACAGCGTTCACTTACTACCTTAAGTTTTGAAGGAACACCGGCATGATGCAGCAGAACAGAGCTGCGCAAGGTTTTGTTTGCTTTTGAACACAACGACCAGCTGTGTGAGCAGATGTGGCTTCTGCTCGAGAAGAAAACCGGCATAATTGGACCCCAGAAATGGGGCTGCACTTCTGGCCGAAGAGAGTTGAATTTTCGCTCTTACGTGGATCGCTTTTGTGTTTGGGTCCAAAACGTGGTTCGAAAAGTGGCAACTGTCGCACGGTCGTGGACGGAGCATATGTCTTGGGTTTTAGCACAGTCTTGTCCGAAAAATGCAACTGTCACACGGTTTCGCTGTGGGGCAGAGCATGTTCCCTTGGTTTCGGCGCGTTGGAAGCTGGGATCAAGTTGTCCTCCTTCCCATTGGGTTATCCGAAAACTGTTTCAGTGTGAGTTCTGTACAGGAACGACTTGTGCTCCTAGCGAGCCAGCTGTTGCCAAGCACACTGATTGGCTCTAACAATGTTCAAGTTGCGCGGCTTGTGATGGGATGCCACGAGTGCATCCGTGCATGCTTGGGCATGTTTTTGTGCATTTCTTCCCAATACAGCTTGAAACCTTCATCCGGCGTCGGAAAGTGGTGACTTGGAGCAGGCCGCGGACTAAAATTCTGCCGGCTGCATCGCGTGGCCAGTGGCTGACCCAGCACGATTTCTCATGGTTACTTGTCCATTTAGAATTTTAAAATCCCGAGTCTCCTCGGCTTCAAATCCCGTCCCAGTATTGGGAAATCGCATTTGAAGCCTTGTTGAAACCGACTTCAAACTGGCTTCAAGTACCGTCCCAGTATTGGGGAATCGTATTTGAAGCATTATTGAAGCCGACTTTAAACTGGCTTCAAACACCGTCCCAGTATTGGGGAATCGTATTTGAAGCTTGTTGGAGCTGGCTTCAGACTGGCTCCAAATGCCGTCCCAGTATTAGGGAGTCGCAAAATGCCTGCCGAGTCTTCTCACCTTCGAATCCTATTTGAAGCCTTGTCTAAAGTGACGAAAATTCCGAGTGGTCGGATCTGGATGCGATTTTTTGCAAGGAAAACATGCGCGTGAGGCCACGACAAGGCCACAACGGGCCACACACGTGTGGTTTTAAGGACACATCAGGCCACAAAAGGCCACAAACGTGGGCTTTTTTTATGCCACAGGCCACAACAGCGTTCACTTACTACCTTAAGTTTTGAAGGAACACCGGCATGATGCAGCAGAACAGAGCTGCGCAAGGTTTTGTTTGCTTTTGAACACAACGACCAGCTGTGTGAGCAGATGTGGCTTCTGCTCGAGAAGAAAACCGGCATAATTGGACCCCAGAAATGGGGCTGCACTTCTGGCCGAAGAGAGTTGAATTTTCGCTCTTACGTGGATCGCTTTTGTGTTTGGGTCCAAAACGTGGTTCGAAAAGTGGCAACTGTCGCACGGTCGTGGACGGAGCATATGTCTTGGGTTTTAGCACAGTCTTGTCCGAAAAATGCAACTGTCACACGGTTTCGCTGTGGGGCAGAGCATGTTCCCTTGGTTTCGGCGCGTTGGAAGCTGGGATCAAGTTGTCCTCCTTCCCATTGGGTTATCCGAAAACTGTTTCAGTGTGAGTTCTGTACAGGAACGACTTGTGCTCCTAGCGAGCCAGCTGTTGCCAAGCACACTGATTGGCTCTAACAATGTTCAAGTTGCGCGGCTTGTGATGGGATGCCACGAGTGCATCCGTGCATGCTTGGGCATGTTTTTGTGCATTTCTTCCCAATACAGCTTGAAACCTTCATCCGGCGTCGGAAAGTGGTGACTTGGAGCAGGCCGCGGACTAAAATTCTGCCGGCTGCATCGCGTGGCCAGTGGCTGACCCAGCACGATTTCTCATGGTTACTTGTCCATTTAGAATTTTAAAATCCCGAGTCTCCTCGGCTTCAAATCCCGTCCCAGTATTGGGAAATCGCATTTGAAGCCTTGTTGAAACCGACTTCAAACTGGCTTCAAGTACCGTCCCAGTATTGGGGAATCGTATTTGAAGCATTATTGAAGCCGACTTTAAACTGGCTTCAAACACCGTCCCAGTATTGGGGAATCGTATTTGAAGCTTGTTGGAGCTGGCTTCAGACTGGCTCCAAATGCCGTCCCAGTATTAGGGAGTCGCAAAATGCCTGCCGAGTCTTCTCACCTTCGAATCCTATTTGAAGCCTTGTCTAAAGTGACGAAAATTCCGAGTGGTCGGATCTGGATGCGATTTTTTGCAAGGAAAACATGCGCGTGAGGCCACGACAAGGCCACAACGGGCCACACACGTGTGGTTTTAAGGACACATCAGGCCACAAAAGGCCACAAACGTGGGCTTTTTTTATGCCACAGGCCACAACAGCGTTCACTTACTACCTTAAGTTTTGAAGGAACACCGGCATGATGCAGCAGAACAGAGCTGCGCAAGGTTTTGTTTGCTTTTGAACACAACGACCAGCTGTGTGAGCAGATGTGGCTTCTGCTCGAGAAGAAAACCGGCATAATTGGACCCCAGAAATGGGGCTGCACTTCTGGCCGAAGAGAGTTGAATTTTCGCTCTTACGTGGATCGCTTTTGTGTTTGGGTCCAAAACGTGGTTCGAAAAGTGGCAACTGTCGCACGGTCGTGGACGGAGCATATGTCTTGGGTTTTAGCACAGTCTTGTCCGAAAAATGCAACTGTCACACGGTTTCGCTGTGGGGCAGAGCATGTTCCCTTGGTTTCGGCGCGTTGGAAGCTGGGATCAAGTTGTCCTCCTTCCCATTGGGTTA